>NZ_FRDI01000007.1 GCF_900143255.1 Desulfovibrio litoralis DSM 11393 | reverse complement strand
ATAATGAAAAAGCTTCTGTCGCTTCAAAAGGCGAAAAAACCAAAACATTAGTAGCTTCTGATAACGCAGTAACGCCTTCTGATAGTCCTAAAAAAGTGAGTGCAGTGTTATTTAACGCCGCCACTAATGCTATGGGCTTGCCGGGTTTAGATGCGCGTAATGACGCTTATGACCCCAACGCCGATCAGGGTTTAGGTTTTCACGCCGACGGTACAGTTAGAAAGGCTGGCGGTGAAAACTCTTATGATTATAGCGGAAAACGTGCGGCGGCCTACATGAATAATGGTGTTAATACTGGTAGTTATAACGGAGTTGGCACAAACCTTGAGCTTGATCCAATCGCCAAATTTAACAATCATTATTTTAATTCCGCTAAAGGTGGACGCAGTCTAAACGCCCAAAATGGCGGGACAGCCAGAGAACTTGACCCCGCTCAAGTCATGATTGACCGTAGTTTAAATTATGGTGTCGGCATGGTCAATAGTGCGGCTGAGGGCGTATTTTTAGGGGTTATGGAAGGCCCTTATGGCGGAGCCAAGGCACGTTTTAATTTTATGGCAGATTGGGACGGTAAAATTAATGGCGAGGGCGATTTGTTGCTTCCTTGGTATGACAGCAAACATACCACGGTTTATAGCCAACTAGGCACTCGCAGTATGAACGCCGAAGACAGCAAAGACCGTTGGATAGGTAACTTTGGCGTAGGTCAGCGTTGGTATCCCTTGGCACAAAAAGAGGGTATTGGCGAAGATGCGGGCAATTTGATGTTAGGTTATAATACTTTTTATGACCATGATTTTACTCGTAGCCACCAACGTGGCGGTTTAGGTGTTGAAGCCCAATATGATTGGATTCATCTAGCTTCTAACTATTACGCTCCTCTTTCAAATTGGAAAGATTCTAAAGACTTTGACGGCGATTTTGTTCAAGAACGCCCCGCCGAAGGTTGGGACTTACGCACTAAAGGTTATGTGCCATTTTATAGAAATGTAGCTTTAACAGGTAGTTATACCCAGTGGAAGGGCGATAATGTTGGCATGTTTGGGGCTTCTAAACTTGAGAGCGACCCAAACGTCTGGAGTTATGGGGTAGAATATACGCCTGTTCCGTTGGTTTCTGGTTTTGTAAATCAGCGTAGTACAGAGCGTGGTAGCTCTGATACCGAAGTTGGTATGCGTTTTACTTATAATTTCAACATGCCTTGGGAAGATCAAATTAGCCACAACAAGGTGGCGGAGATGCGTACCGTTGGCGGTAGTCGCCACGAATTTGTGGATAGAGAAAATAAAATGGTCTTGGAATATAAGGCTAAAGACAATTATCAGATTGAATTTATGGGAGCAGACGGAACCAATGGCTTTCTGTTCCGTATTCGCAACGGTTTTGGCAAGTATGTTGCGGGGCAGACAGTGCGTGTAAACGCAAACGGCAACTACCTAGCCGAGGCTACTCCTATAGCTCCGCAGGGTTTCTTTGCCCAAACACTGGATTTTCTTGATGAGTTGATTTCCGTGAAAACAGCTTACGCCGCCTCACTGTCAAAAACTTATGTATCAGATAGTCAGGGGCGTTTTTGGGTAAAGCTTGAAGCCACTGCCCCGGCAAATACCACAGTAACGGTACAGGCTGGGGACAGTAGCTATACCTTTACCTTACAAGGTAGCGGAGGTAGTTCAGGCTTGAGTGCGGCATCTTCCACGTTGCTTAATAATGGTACAACTCAACTGACTCTGACTACTCCCGATGCCAATACTGCCATAAGCTGGAGCATTACCGGCTCTGGCACACTTTCAAGTCCGCCAGTCAACACCGATGGCACAGGCAAAGCCACGGCCACGCTGACGGCTAACGCCACAGGTAGTGGGCCTATCGCCGTCACTGCCACGGTAAACAGCCAGACATATTCCTGCACGGTGCTCATAGGAGCCAACTACACCCTAGTTTTTGGCACAATCAGTGGCAACACAGGTACCTTTACTGACAAGCAGACCGCAACTATTCCTGTAACCTTGATGCAAAACGGAGTGGCTTATACCACGATTACACCAGTTACATGGAGTATTGTTTCTGCTAATAACAGAGGCAACGAGGCTGTAACCACTGCTTATGCCGACAAAAAAACAGGTCTTGCTTGGGGTAGTTCCGCCACCACAACACCTAGTACGGAATTAACCGACACTGAAGACGTTGACACCGATTCTGATGGCAAGTCTACTGTTTCTCTGACCGACATTGTGGGTGAGCGTACTATCCGAGTCGAAGCAAAGATCACGGTAGGCGCTCAGACGGTGAGTAGGGAGCAGGATGTAACCTTTGGTGCTGGACCGTTGTCGAAGTTCAAGGCTCCTATCGGTTCCTACAAATGGGCTAATAACCAACCCATATCTAACGGTAGTAATGCTCACGCAAGTGATTTTCCCGCTGCCAATGCTTGTGGCACAACATTAACAGTGGATCAACTAAAAGGGCTTTCTGATAATATCTACTATAGAGAAACAAACCTACCTTCTCAAACTGATTTAAAGGCTGTCGCCCAGATTTCGGGCAATGGTGCATGGCAAGCTGCCGGTTGGCCAGGCGACGTCTACTGGACGGGCGAGGTCAGCGGCGGCACCACTGCGTTCATTGTGTTCGACCTCGGCGTCGTGTTTCCCCGCCCGGTGGACAACGTCAACCCGGTGGTTTGCCTCCGCGACTGAGGATGCCTTTTTGCCTTTGTTTAAAAGCCCCGTGCTTGATTTGTTTTAACAAAAACTTTAGTTTATAAATATACTTTAGTTAAAGAGCGTGCGGGGCGCTTTATGCCTTAATAGGGGAAGGCATTCGTAAGAATGTCCTTCCCCGCTTTAAACCTTGCCTTTTTGGTTCTAGCACTGGCCTCAGCCAGTGCTTATACGCCGCGCTAGCGGCTCGCTACAAAAATGTTTTTTGAATTTTAGTTTTGCATACAAATAATAGGTAAAGTTATGGATAGAGCCGAAAAACTCAGCCTAAGTGCAGATAAACAACACTGCTATTGCTTTAAACAAGGGATATTTGTACGACTGTATGAAGAAAGGTTGGGACACTCTGACTGACCGATATATGCAAGCACAAGATTGTACAGCTTCCAGAAGTTTATAAAACAAAAAAAGCAAAAAAGAACTTTGAAGATATTTACTATGGATAAGATAACTTTATCTCACTAACCCTTGTTTTTTCTCAATAATAACTGTTTGTACACGCTCTTTTGTCTGAAAATCAGCGATGATTTTATTGCCATCTAAGATAATGTTTTTGCCAAACTTAGCGGTTGCCAGGGCTTCCGCTACTTGTTTGGCTTTTTTATTATCCATGTTAAACAAAATTTTTTTGTCAATATTGCCTTTTTGTATAATTACTAATATTCATTAATTATTGCTAACGTGATAAGCAGTGAGATTAATATGAAAAATACAGTTATTTGTTTCACTTCGTGAGTATTTAGGTTTAAAGTTATACATGAAGCATCATAAGTGTTTTGGGTTGTGATTCTTAATGTTTTTATATGGAGAGTTTAATGTTTAATTTTTTAAATAAGTTCAGTTGGCTAAAGTTATATTGTTTAAATAAACTCAAGCTGTTACCGTTAAATTTTTTACACGGTGTATTCATAGTTGCATTGTTCATTACTAATATTCTTGCGTGTTTGTGGACTCTTAATTTATTTAATAAGGAAAAATTCATTGTTATATTAGAACAAGCTACACAACAAAAAGTAACAACTCCAGAGGCACTTCAAAGTATTAAACCTCTTATTGTTTCTCGAGATATATCATATGATTCATCAGCAATAGTCATTATGGTGCTATTTGGTTTGTTAGGCTTGTATTTTATGCGTTGGATAGCAGGGTATAACTGGTCATGGACTACTACTCTTGCTAAAGCTATTGAGTTTAGGGCGGGCATGGAGCAATTAGGTATTGTTGCACCTGAGGATCGAATAGATTTTATTCGTAAGAATAAGATTCCTGTGTTTATTGCATCATCTCCACTTATTGGAAGAGAGCAAATTAATGTAAAGGCTAAAAGTTACAATGCCAGAAGTTTTTACCCACTTCGCAATAAAAGTAATATTGACTTATATGTTGGGCAGCAAACCTTATGTTTTGATGCAGACAACTACGCATCTATATTGCAACAACATGGGCAAAAAACAGAATTAGCATATTCAGCTAGAGTTGTTACTCTGGAAGAGATGATAACTAACCTAAAAGGAGTTAATTCCATACAAGTGAATGAGATTGAGGAACTTAAAGTAGAAAATAAATTATTAAAGGATGGCAAGACGCAACTTAGTAATCAGTTAAAAACTCTTAAATCAAATGATGCCAATATAGAAACATCTAATCAACGTAGAATACCATTTTGGCGTGTTGCTGCTCCAATGATTAATAAGATGATTGAAGAAGCAACCTCTGAAGAGCAATATACAAGAGCCGATATACAACTGGCCTTTGTTGAAGAGTTGCAAAAATACCCTGATCTTCAGGATAAAATAAAAGCTGTATTAAATGAGAAAAAGCAAAACAAATTAGAAGATAGTTTTGAGTTGACAGGTTGGGCAATGGATTCCATTCGTTTCGCTTTGGGAAATTTTGTTAAAAAACAATCAGGAAGACCATCTAACAGCTAAAAATATCAGAGTTCTGTATAATTTATTTTGTATTTTGGACAGAAGTCTTATATTAATCAATGTGCTAAAATATATACATATTTATGAAAAATCTCTGAGTTTTGCAGAACTCGGAGATTTTTTTTTTATTTTTCTTCAGAGCAAGCAATTTTTATTTTTTTAAAACCAGATACATTTTTTTCAAAGTGCATGAGGGGACATTAACTCATGTAAAATTAGAAAAAGGAGTATCTAATATGTCTAAGAAAAAACTTAGTACGGATGAAGCCGCTGATTATCTTGGAGTAAGGCCAAACACTCTTGAGGTGTGGAGGTCGAAGAAGAAAGGGCCTAACTATTCTAAAATAGGTAGTCGGGTTTTGTATGATTTAGAAGATTTAGAAGCGTATTTTGTTTCTAAAAATGTTTATACAACCGATACCGCCCCACAACTGCGAATGCAGAATAGGGGTTCTAAATGAGCTTAGATATTTTTGAACAAGTAAAAGCTTGTTTACAGCCTAACGTATTGAATGTGTTACAAGATTTGTTACCAGGTGGAAAGGTTGTTGGCAGAGAATATCTTTGTGCTTCTTTACAAGGCGGTGTTGGTAAGTCTTGTGTAACCAACCTTGAAACAGGTATTGGCAGTGATTTTGCTACAGGTGATAGTTGGGGAGATGTTATTGCACTTGGGGCTAAAGTATGGGGCATTGGTCAATTTGAAGCGGTTCAAGCACTCTCAAAGCTGTATCATCTTGAGGCTGAGAATAAAACAGCTTCAAAATATCCACAAAAAACGCAAGAATTTACTTATCTTTTGCCTATACCGAGTAATGCACCAATTTTTCCAACTTTTCATGCAATACACGGAAAAGCATCAGCTTTTTGGGGTTATAAAGATGCACAAGGTAATGCTTTATTTTACACAGTACGCTTTGATAAACCAGATGGCAAAGTTGTTTTACCTTTATGTTTTGGAAAAAATGCTCAATCTTCGCCTCAATGGGTCTGGAAGGCTTTACCAGAAAACCGCCCTTTATATGGCTTAGAAAAATTTGCATATTTTACAGAAGATATAACTGTTTTAATAGTTGAAGGAGAAAAAACAGCGGATGCGGCTCAAGTTTTATTCCCTGATTATCTCGTAACTACTTGGAGTGGCGGGGGAAATGCTGTATCAAAAACAGATTTTACTCCGTTGAGAGATAAAAAAGTTATAATCTGGCCAGATAACGATGAAGCTGGTTTTAAAGCTGCTGTTGAGCTAGCTAAACTTTTAGAGGTTTTAGCCCAAGACATTAAAATCGTGTTACCTCCAATTAGTTTACCTGAAAAGTGGGATCTTGCAGATCAATTACCCACTGATTTTATTCCACAAACTTGTTTAGGCTCGGTTTTGAATGTGGTTGATTTTATACAAGAAATGAATAAACGCTTTGCGAGTCATATTTCTGTAACGAGTATAGAAGACTCTTTTTTGTCAGAGAGTGATGCTCTCACTTTAAAAGAGTGGCCTAAGTTTTCTTTGAAGGCTTACCCTGGTATTTTAGGCGATTTTGTAAACTTAACCATCAGCGATAGTGAGGCAGATCCCGCCGCTGTTTGTGTTACTACTTTGGTGCGTTTTGGTGCGGAGGTCTATGGATATGCACCAAACAAAGGCCCGTATATTTATGTTGGTGAAACTATTCACCCGCCAAGGCTTTTTGCGGTAATTTGTGGAAATTCAAGCAAGGCGAGAAAAGGCACTTCTAAGTATCCTGTAACAAAATTGTTTTCTCGTGATTACTGTCAAAGCTCTGATTTAATAAATTGGAAATTGCCTTTGTCGGCTAGGGAAAGCGGTGGCCCTTTGTCTACAGGTGAAGGGCTTGCCTTTCATGTGCGAGATGAAACCGATGAAGAACGTGAACGTTGGCAACGCCAGCACCCAAATGAACCTTTTCGAGAAAAAGGCGATAAACGCTTAATTATTCAAGATGAAGAATTTGCCAGTGGCCTTGCTTGTACAAAGCGAGAAGGCAACACGCTTTCAATGGGTATTCGCTGCTTTTGGGATTCTGGCGATTATGCCCCTCTGACTAAAAACAACCCCGTCTTGGTCAGAGGAGCACATATTAGCATTATCACCCACATAACGATGCAGGAACTTACTGTTGCTCTTGAGAATGTACAGGCTGTGAATGGCTTTGGCAATCGTTTTTTATGGATATGTGCTAGGCGTGCGAAGCTTGTGGCTTTGCCGTCAAGAATGCCAGAAGCGAAGCTTGCACCAATACAACGAGAGCTTTGGAAGCTGATAGCCACCGCTCAAAAACGTGGAGTTATGAGCATGACAAAAAAAGCTCGTGAACTTTGGGCTTGTATTTATCCTGAATTATCAAAAGAACACCCAGGCTTATCAGGTGGAATCATCAATAGAGCAGAGGCTCAAACCTTGCGTTTGTCTTTAATTTACGCTTTGCTTGATGGTCAGGAGTTTATTGATGAGACGCATTTACAGTCCGCTCTCGCCATGTGGCAGTATGCACAGGATTCAGCCTTATATATTTTTGGAGAGCGTGCCGCTGATCCGCTAGAAGAAAAAATATTAACAGCTTTAAAAGCAGGACCCTTAACAGCTACAGAATTGAGTGCGGTTTTTCAAAGAAACATACCCAGAGAAAAATTACAGCCTCTTTTACAGCAGTTAGAATCACAACAGCGAATCAGTATTACACGTCAAAAAGGACTAGGCAGACCAAAGGTGATTATTGCCTTGTACGAAATAACAACAGAAAACGAATTAAACGAAAATAACGAAATTAACGAAATAAGTTTGTAGTATATTAAAAAAAGCACTTTGGAAACGTGCAGTTATTTCGTTTGGCAAGGCACGAGTTTTTTTTAAAGCAGGAGTGGACTCTTCTGTCCATGACTGTTTCAAAAAAAGCGAAGTAACGCCACCAAACGGAATAAATCAGCGTTTCTTTAAAAAGTTTTTTCGTTATTTCGTATATTTCGTTCGTTCGTAAACCCTATGAACGCACCGCATTGTATTGGCAGTGTTGTTGATAGCCAGCCTACCCATTGTGGGTACACGCAAGCGGTACTCACGAATGGGGCTGGCGAGTGCGTTCCGCCCTTCGAACCCTGCAAAAGCAGAAATACAAAAAATCATAATGCAAAAAGATAATGCTATGAAAGCCAAAAAAATGAAGCCCCACGAAATAAATATCACAGAAATAAATCCCCCAATGAATTCAAAAGAAGTTAAACAAAAACGTAAAACAGAAACCAGAACAGCTTGGATTAAAATTCGTGTTACTCCCACAGAAAAAGAAAGCATACAAAACAAAGCCGTCTTGCAAGGTCAAAGCGTAACTGATTTTATTAGACAACGTGCTTTGGATTATCGGCTTAGGCAAACGGCTTTAGAAAAAGAGCAAGTACGGCAAATCGCTCGTATCGGTGCGAATTTAAACCAACTGGCACGTTGGGCAAATACCTATAAAAATAGAGCGGAAGCTATTGAAGTTATTAGTGTAATTTTAGAGTTTAAGCGTGAATTGAAGCTAGGTAAAAACATATGTACATGAAAGTCTTTCCACACGGCAAGGGGAACGGAGCGAGTCCTGTTAACTATTTGATTCGTTTAGATTATCCTAAAAGAGCCGATGCACCGCCAGAAGTTTTGCGTGGAGATCCAGAGTTAACGATTGAATTGATTGATTCTTTGGATACTAAATGGAAGTTTACGGCGGGAGTGCTTTCGTGGAGTCCTGAGGATAAAGTTTCACCAGAACAAGAACAAAAAATGATGAATGATTTTGAAGGTCTTGCTTTTGCCGGTATGCAGCCAGATGCCTATAATATTTTGTGGGTGCGTCATAACCATGCGGAACATCACGAGTTACACTTTGTTATTCCACGGGTTGAGTTGAACACAGGAAAAGCCTTTAATCCTTGTCCACCAGGTTGGCAAAAGCATTTTGATGTTGTGCGAGATTTACACAATCATAAAGAGGGTTGGGCGAGACCAGATGACCCTTTGCGAGCTCGTTTGTGTACGCCTGATCATGCGAATTTACAGACCGCAAGGCTAATACGTTGGGGCAAAAGCCCTGATAAAGATGAACGTGCCGAAGCGAAAGAGGCAATTCATAATTACCTTAAAGAAAAAATAGAGCAGGGCATTGTTACCGAACGTAAAGAAATACTTATGCTTTTACAAGGTGCAGGGCTGGAAATCAACAGAGCAGGCAAAGATTATATTACAGTTAAAGATACTGAAAGCGGAGAAAAACTGCGTTTAAAAGGAGGAATTTATGCCGAACAGTGGCAATTTAAAGCATCTGACTACCTTGGCAGAACGGATCAAAGCCAAGACAGAACAAGAACGAGAGGAAATAGAGAGCCTGACCAAAGCACAATTGCTAAGCTTGAGCGAGAACTTGAAGCAGTCATCACAAAACGCACTGAATACAACAGAAACCGCTATCCTGAATCAATTAAAGAGCTTGGAGCAGAAAGTGAACTCCAATTGCCACGGGTTAAAACAAATATTCAGCTTGAAATACCTACAAATCATCTTGATAACATTAAGTATTTTTATCGGGATAAGCTTGGGGGCGTGGGGGCTTATGAGCTTAGCTCAAAAGAAAATAATGAACTTACACCAAGAAATCACAGCCTTGAACGAACACCAGAGCGAATTGGAACAAACGATAGCTTTGTTAGAGGGCAAGACTTGGGGGCTGAAACTACAAGAGAACAAAAAGGGGCTTTTTATAATCATTCCTCTGAATTTAAAAGCAAGCACAGGCTGGACAATAGGGAAAAATCAAGCCATCAAACTGGAGTAACAAATGACAGAACTAGAACAAATCCTCAAAAACACGCTATTAAACATGGAGCAAGAGATACAGCAGAGCATTCAAGAGCACAGTACACACCTGAAAAAAATAGATCAGCAAATCAGTGCAATGAATTTAAAAATAGTGAATCAAGATACACAGTTTCAACAATTATTGAGCGAACACAAAATCTTGTTGCAAGAACAAAGCAAGTTGTTGAACAATTTAGAGCCATTGTTACAAAAATTGAGCAACGTATACAAATAGAGAAGAGAAAAGATCAACAAAAACAAACTTCACAAAGCATGGAACGCTAAAAATGAGTAAAAATAAACACAGCATATTCTTTTAATCAACTTCTTTTTACTTGAAAGAATGTGAATTTAGGTTTAGCTATAGTAATGAATACATCTATAATAAACATTAACAATGTTAAAGAATTTACCTGTCTGCGAGTCATGATCCGTTATAATAAATATATAGTCAGTCTTGAGAGTTAAATGAATAAAGATACAATCATCCAAAAAATCTGGAACCTTTGTAATATCTTGCGCGGTGACGGAATCACCTATTATCAGTATGTTTCTGAATTAAGTTATTTACTGTTTCTTAAAATTGCTCAAGAAAATGGTTCAGAAAAATTATTTCCCGAAGGCTGTCGATGGGTAGATTTAACTACACATAGCGAAGATGGACTACTTGGATTTTATCAGGAGATGCTTACTCACTTGGGTGCATCCGTTGAAAATGAAGTTATCAAAGCAATTTATGCATTTCCAACGACTGTTTTCTCACACTCTGAAAATCTAAAGGCGGTAATAGAGGGCATTTCAAAAATAGAATGGCATCAGGTGGGTAAAGATGGCTTTGGTGATCTTTACAGTGGCCTGATTGACAAAAGTGCTCAGGATACACGTTCTGGCGCAGGACAATATTTTACCCCCCGCCCACTAGTTGAATCGATTACAAGATTAATTCAACCAACCGTGGGAGAACTGATTCAAGACCCAGCAACAGGTAGTGGTGGTTTCTTAGTTGCTGCTGATGATTATATTAGGCGAACGGTTTCTCAAAGTGCATACCAGAAAAACGTTCCTAGGTACCAAGGGGTGGAAATTGAAAAAAATACTCGTCGGATTTGTTTGATGAATACGTTTTTGCATGGTCTGGATGCAAATATTATTTACGGAGATGCACTGACAGATGATGCCACTGAATTGGATCTTGCTGACGTGATAATGGCGAACCCGCCATTTGGTAATAAAGCAGGAAGTAAGCGCCCTTTGCGTAAGGATATTCCGTTTCCCAGCACAAATAAGCAGCTCGCATTTTTGCAGCATATTTATTTAGGACTTAAGCCTGGTGGCCGAGCTGCCGTTGTACTACCAGATAACGTGTTATTTGAATCAGGTATTGGAACCGATATACGTCGCGATTTGATGAACAAATGCGACTTGCATACGATTTTACGATTACCAACAGGTATTTTTTCCGCTCAAGGTGTAAAAACTAACGTATTGTTTTTTACAAAAGGCAGTGTAATTGATAAATTTCAACGAGAAAGCTGTACCAAAAATGTTTGGGTATACGATCTGCGTAGCAATATGCCAAGCTTCGGCAAGCGCACACCGTTTGATGATGAGCATTTACTGCCGTTTGAGAACGTGTATGGTGAAAGCCGAAATGGTCAAAGCTTGCGCCAAGAAGGCGAATATAGCTTTAACGCAGAGCAAGTAGAAGTGGCTCAGGCCGATGAGAACCAAGGTATAGACGATCGTTTAGCCCATAGCCGTTGGCGTAAGTTTTCACGAGAGTGGATCCATGCTCATAAAGGCGACTCACTCGATATTAGTTGGCTGAAAGATGAGGATAGGTTAGAATCCAACAACCTGCCAGAGCCAGAAGTATTAGCCCGTGAAGCTAAAGACGAATTGGAAATGGCATTAAGTGAGCTAGAAGAATTATTAACTGTGCTAGAAGGTGTGCATTGATGAGAGCATTGTACCCAATCGAATGGATAAAAGTTACTTGCGAAGATATTGTTGTAGACCCTAAGTCTGATATTGTGGATGGCCCATTTGGCTCAAATTTAAAAGCATCAGAGTATGCTAATGTTGGCGTGCCTATAGCTCGTATTCAAAACGTAAAAAGATTTAATTTTGTAGATAAAAACATAAGCTTTGTCACTCCTAAAAAAGCTTATGAATTGAAGAGGCATAGCTTTTTTAGTGGCGATATTCTTATTACCAAATTAGGGTCTCCGCTAGGCCTTGCTTGCGAGGTGCCCCAACATTTTAAGTCCGGCATAATCGTCGCTGATATTGTTCGTCTACGACACAACAAAAAAATTTGCTTAACATCTTATTTAGTTTACTTAATAAACTCAGAAGTTGTAATAAAACAGATCGAAAAGCATGTGAAAGGTACAACTCGCCCAAGAATTAATTTGGGGGTAATCCGTGGTTTAGATTTACCACTCCCACCTCTAGCCGAACAAAAAGTCATTGCTGATAAACTTGATACTCTGCTGTCTCTGGTGAAAGATATCCAAATCCGCCTTGCACGCATTTCATTCATCATAAAACGCTTCCGCCAATCGGTGTTAGCTGCTGCTATGAGTGGGAAGTTGACGGAAGAGTGGCGAAAGAATCACAGTTACCATAGTGCTTCAAATGATTTCACAAAAATAAAGGAACAAAGAGACTCGATAGTTGTGGGCAAAAGCAAAATGCCTCAAAGTCATTTGTTTTATGAAGAGTATCAAGTTCCTCCCAGTTGGATTTGGGTGTCACTTGATTCTTTAACTTACCAAATAGTGGATGGAACTCATCATACGCCGAAGTATACGGAGAGTGGCATACCATTTATCTCGGTAAAAGATATAAAGAAAGGGAAAATCGATTTTTCAGATACGAAATTTATTGATAAAAGAGAGCATATTGAGCTGTCAAAACGTTGCCCTGTAAAAAAAGGTGATTTATTATTCACCAAAAGCGGAACGATTGGGCGCACTGCAATAGTTAATACGGACAAAGAATTTTCGTTATTTGTCAGTGTAGCCTTGCTCAAGCCAGCCTCTAGCTCAGTGAATATGAGATTTATTGATATGGCACTGCAAAAATGGACTAATGAGATTGATGTGTCTAGCAGAATAGTAGGTTCAGCCATAAAAAATTTACATCTTCGAGATATGAGAGTTTTAGCAATCCCATTTGCCCCTCTGGAAGAACAGGCAGAAATAGTTCGCTGTGTTGAAGAACTCTTTGCCTTTATCGATAATATTGAACAAAAAAATAATGCAGTACTAGGCCGTGTCAACAACCTCACTCAGTCAATTCTAGCTAAAGCCTTTCGCGGTGAACTTACTGCTGACTGGCGAGCCGCCAACCCTGATCTAATTAGTGGTGCAAATAGTGCCAAAGCGTTACTAGAAAAAATAAAATTTGAGCGAGAGGAATTAAAAAAACAACCCAAGCTAAAACGCATTACAGCAAAAAAACAGGTAGGTGAGAGCATGAGCAAACAAATTATTGAAGTCGCTGTGGCATTAAAAAAAGCTGGTAAGCCACTAAGTGGACAGCAACTTTTAGCTGCATCAGGTTACCCAAGTGACAGCAACACCGAAGAGTTAGAGCGATTTTTTTTAGATATTCGTAAAGCTTTAATGTATGATAGGTCTATAGTAAAGCTAGAGCGTAATGTCGATGATAAACAGGATTGGTTTTCACTCGCTAAGACATCCACACAAAGTTAAGGATAACCTATGAAAGTTGATAAACTGCATATTCGTTCACGTTTTAAAAACCTTGAAGACGTTGTGGTACACTTTGATGAAAAGAACCTAATGACTGTTTTGGTCGGGTGTAATGGCTCTGGTAAATCCAATGTGCTAGAGGCTCTGGTGGCGATATTTCGCAATCTTGATTTGGGCGAGGCTCCTCCGTTTTCTTATGAATTGGTTTATCAACTTGGGCAATCCTGCGAATCCAATTTACATTCTAACGAAAGCTGGCTGGAGATAACGGTTGACGCTGATCCGAATCGCGAGAGTTTGGCTAAACAGTATATAATAACTGTTCGTGACCTGCTAGCCAAACAATCAGGCGACTTGTTAAACGAAAAACCAGAAACTCAAACGGTACCTTTCTCCAAGGTAAAACGAGATAAAGATGGCAATGCACTCTACTTACCAAAATATGTATTTGCATATTATTCTGGGCCAAGTGATCGACTAGAAAAATATTTCAAAAAACACCGCACTGATTTCTACCGTCGTCTACTTGACGGGGATTTGGATTTAAAAGGCGATATACGCCCCTTGTTTTATGCAAAACCCCATCATAGCCAGTTTGTTTTATTAGCATTTTTCTTGAACGAGCAAGATAGCGATGAAAAAGACTTTTTGCGGAAATATTTGGGTATTGAAGGTTTAGATAGTATTCATTTTGTAATGCGCCAACCGGGTTGGGCTAAAGAAAAAAGTGAACTATTCTGGGGTGCTCGTGGCGTTGTTCGACGTTTTCTAGATGAACTTATTAAATGTAGCTTGTCCCCTGTGAAAGTTACACGCCCAGAAGATATCTCGTTAACCGGCAACAGCATACGCAATGAATTTTTCCATTTATTTTTACCAAATGTAGATGCCTTGCGTGAGTTCGCTAAAGGTCTAAGAGCTGATGAACTATTCAAAATGTTGGAAAGCACGCTACTTTCTGAGATCATTTCTGAAGTTAACATTAGAGTGAAGGTTTTAAGTAGCGAAGAGCCTCTCACCTTCCGAGAGCTTAGTGAAGGGGAACAACAATTGCTTACCGTACTTGGCCTCCTCAAATTTACAGGTGGCAAAGACTCATTATTTTTACTCGATGAGCCAGATACCCACTTAAATCCAGCATGGGCAGTTAAGTACCTAAAATTTTTAGATGATTTTGTGCCTAGCCCTAAAGTCAGCCATTTGTTAATGGTTACTCACCATCCTCTGGCTATTGCTGCACTGGAAAAAGAGCAGATACAAGTTATGAAGAGGGATGATAAATTTCAAATTCACGCAAGCAAGCCAGAGGAAAGCCCTAGAGGAATGGGAATTAATCTCATACTGCGTAGTGATATGTTTAATCTACAAACGACACTTGATGATAATACTAATCAAGATCTCATCAATAGAAATAAACTGGCTGCAAAAGAAGAAAAATTGACTGAAGAAGAAAACATAGAACTTGCTCTGCTTAATAAAAAATTGAGCCCGTTAGGTTTCAACTTTGCAACTGATGATCCAGATTACCAAGATTTTTTACTCAAAAAGTATTACTCAAAATCAAAAGAGGATGCCTAATGCGCTGGATCTGCAAAGCTGATATTGAGGAATGTTTAACTCAGGATTGGCGCGATAAGGCCGAACAAGCAAAAGCAGAGCTACTTGCTACGCCGGATAAGGAAGAGAGAAAAAAAATATTAAAGAGTCCAACCTCATCTGATATTTGGCGTGAATTCTACAAGTTAGTACCTGCAACATTAAAGAATAAATGTTGGTATTGCGAAGCAGAGGAAATCCGATCAGACATGCCCGTTGACCACTTCAGACCCAAAAATAAGGTTGAGGGTGAAAATCAGCACGAAGGATACTGGTGGCTAGCGTTTGAGTGGGAAAACTATCGTTGTGCCTGTACATTCTGTAACAGTCGTAGAAATTTTGATGAAACTCAAGGAGGTAAAGGATGCCTATTTCCTCTTGAAAATCCTGAGCAGCGAGCGTTTACTCCCACGGATCAAGCTAAACTAAACATAGAGCGCCCTAGTTTTTTAGATCCGTTTAATCCATACGATGAAAAACTACTTTGGTTTGATAACGATGGATTTCCAGTGTCAAAGCCCGAGGCGAATGAAGAACAAAAAACAAAAGTTAACAACTCGATCGACATATTTCATTTACATGAAGCACGCATAGTGCGAGCACGAAATATAATACGCTTGGAAGTAGACAAGCAGGTTAGAAGAATTAAGAATAAGGACGGTATCACAGAAGCTACAATGCAACTTAAGCGCATGGTACGAGATACTGAAATGCTCTCTCGAGCTGCAGTTGTTTATTTGCGTGCTCACAGAGATCTGCAAGAAGTAAGGGATATTTTAGAATTGGATTAAGTGGTTTCCAGGGAAGATAGGCAACCAAAAGACTACCTTTGCCATTGTTACAATGCCGATATTTATAGTAAAGTGCTTTTTAAAGAAGTTTTATATCCCGCATACATTAACTCATCTGTACATCTTTTGTAAACAAATCCAGAATGTTGCATTTATATCTTGGCAACTGACTATATAGTATCACTTTATTACGGTAATCCTCCCCCCATTAGTATCTTTTAAAAGTAGAATTTTCGACCAGGTTATAAAAATGGTTAGGAATGCATTCATCTAGCCTTTAAAAACGCATAAATATAAATAAAACACCATTAGACATTTTTATCTTGTAGTGAGAAATAGATTAGAAAAAGGGTTTTTATAAGTCCATATATCCCATCTGGTGTTGGGAATGGTGTTGGGAAGAAAAAATAGCTTACCAGAGATAATCTGGTAAGCTATTGATTTAATTGGTGTGCTCGCCGCGAATCGAACGCGGGGCCTACAGCTTAGGAGGCTATCGCTCTATCCTTCTGAGCTACGAGCACATGAACAAAATATTTTATTCTCAAGTATCATGATTGTCAATTTAAAAAGTTTTGTTTTGAAGAAGATAAGTTAGTTAAACAAATCTTTTAGTTATAACCATTGTTAAGGGCGTAAAAAAAGAGTGGCGATAAAACCACTCTTTTTTATTTTTTAAAGTTTTAACTAATTAGCAACATTTAGTCGCAGCAGTTACTTCAATTTCAACAGTTCCACCTAAAGGTAAAGCCGCAACCGCAACGCAAGAGCGAGCAGGATAAGGAGCGGAAAAATACTTAGCATAAACAGCGTTAACCGCCGCAAAATCACTCATATCAGTAAGATATACGGTAACTTTAACAACATCAGAAAAACCTAAACCAGCTTCTTCTAAAATTGCTTTAACGTTTTCAAGACAACGAGTTGCTTTAGCGGAAATATCGCCTTCTTCAAGCTTCCCAGTTTGAGCATTTAAAGGTAGTTGACCTGAGGCAAATAAAATTCCATTTGCCAAAATTGCTTGTGAATATGGACCAACAGCAGCCGGAGCCGCTTTGCTTTCGATAACTTTTTTCATATGAATCTCCTGTTTTTCGCAAATCAATAAAACTTATAAATGTGCGTTATATTCTGTTTAGGTATATTAACATTTTTTATAAACTTGTCTAGTTACCTTAAGGTGTGTTATATTAAATGGTTATCCAGAGAAACATCTTTTTATAAGGTTTTGTTTAAGCGAATAACTAAATCAGCGTTTGGGTCATAGCCTTTTAGCTCTACGGCTACCGATTTGAGCATTCCGCCCACTAAGCGAGCCATAAATGGGTTGAGGGCGATTTTTTGATCATTGGCATATATTTCTACGCTTTCAGTATTTAAACTGGGACAGTCTTTTGTTGTTTTAACGCCTTTAACAATTTGAGAGGCAAAAGTGGCACAAGACTCAAAGCCACAAGCGCCACAGTTTAACCCCTTTTATAAACTTGTCTAGTTATCTAAAAGCCTGTTATATCAGTATATTGGACTGGAGGAAACTTTGTTTATAATGGTTTATTTAAGCGAATAACTAAATCAGCGTTTGGGTCATAGCCTTTTAGCTCTACGGCTACCGCTTTGAGCATTCCGCCCACTAAGCGAGCCATAAATGGGTTAAGGGCGATTTTTTGATCATTGGCGTATATTTCTACGCTTTCAGTATTTAAACTGGGGCAATCTTTTGTGGTTTTAACGCCTTTAACAATTTGTGAGGCAAAAGTGGCACAAGACTCAAAGCCGCAAGCCCCACAGTTTAACCCCGGCAAGATAAAAGATTTTTCCCAAACTAAATCCGCTAGTTGTTCAAAGTCTTTCGCTTCGCTTTGTGGAGTAAGCTCAAAATGAGCTACTTTTTCAAAGCAGTTTAATAAAGGTTTTTTTCGTAAAGTAGCGATAGTTTGTCTGGTTGAATTTGTACTTTCATCAGTTTTTGCACCTGACAATTCATTAATTTCTTCGGCTTCTCTTAAACAGACTATTCTAGGTAGCCAAGTAGCATTTTTGTTACCTTCGACTAAAAGAATATCGGCTTTTATAAAAGGGATAAGTTTTAATAAAGGTAAAAACTCACCATAAAAAATGGCACTTTCATCTGCTCCAATTCCAATAACATCTCGCCCCGAAGCTTGAAAGCGGGCAGTATCAGTATTTTCTTTATCGAAATTATGGTGCGTATGTTTAGCAATAGCTACTTTTAAGCCTTTTTTTTCTAAAGCTTCGGCGAGTTTTAGAGTGGTAGTGGTTTTGCCTGAATTTTTATAACCGACAATGGCGATGGCTTTCATTTGGGTATCCTTTGAATCGAGTACATTAGTTTGACTTTTAACAAGATATTTTTTTAGATTATTCTGTTATAATTATTTTAGCAATAAATAAGGGATAAAAACTAAAGTTAATGTTAGTGAAGAACATTATAATTATATTTAAAGTTTATGCTCCCACGAAATCAGCCTTTGTTTGAGCAGTCTCCAACTATATGTAATAATTATACTTAATTATTAAAATCTATTTAAAATTCTATGCTCCCACGAAATTTATTTTAGTGGTCGCCTCCGGCGGGCAAGGGCTTTATGTGAAGCCCTTTGCAAACCCCACAACAGGGCTTTCGCCCTGTACCCTCAAACGCATCACGCATTAGTTGATGCCTGTCGGCATCAAAAGTTTGAACGCACCATAGTCCCTTTTAACGGCAATTATAATTCCAAGTTTTTTGTGAAAATTAAGATAATTTCTTGTATTTATTTTTGATATTACAATTTTTTTAAAGTAATACTCTCTATTACCTTTATGATGTTTTAACTACTAAAAGGAATATGGTAGCCAAAGCGGAACTGGTTATTGTAAGATGCCAAAACGAAGTTGCCAATAAAATAAACCAAGATGCGTACCCACTTTTGATGCCGACAGGCATCAACTAATGCGTGATGCGTTTGCGGGGTTAAGGGGCGACTAGCCCCTTATGGCGGGAATGCAAAGGGGAAAACATTTTCCCCGTGCCCGTCGGAGGCGACCAATAAAATTAATTTCGTGGGAGCATGGGGTTTAAATAATAAAGTTATAATAAAAATGTAATTTTATTATAGGAATTGGAGACGACCGAAGTAAGGTTTATTTCGTGGGAGCATAGAGTATAAATATAATTGAATAATAAAAATGTAATTTTATTATAGGAATTGGAAGCGACCAAACGAAGTTAATTTCGTGGGAACATTGGATTTTTTTAATAAAATAGATTATAATAAAAATGAATTGTAGACACCAAACGAGGTATATTTCGTAGAAGCGTAGATTTTAAATATTATCATCATAATGAACGGTAATTTTATTTGCATCAAAATACACTAAATCACCATCTTTATAATGCCAAATCGCTTTTATGGTGTTTGGGAAATATATACCAGGATTTTCGCTAAAGTTTTCGTAAATAGCAGACCATTTGACCCGTTGAACACTGCCATCTGTTCCGATATTTGTTCTATCGTCTGTTGTAAAAGATTCAATAAATCCTTTATCATTAAATGTAAAAATACCACTCGCCGAAAGGTCTTTATAGTTTATTGTCGCTTCAACTTGAGTATTACTTATTGGCTTCCACGTGATGTATTCGCTCAGCATAGAAGATGGAATGAAAAAACATTCTGCCAAATAGGTTAAGAGTTGGCTTTTATCCATTTCTCTTCCCGTTTGGTTAAATAAAACAACTACTTTTCCCATAACACCTTTCATAAAACCTATGCCATTTTGGGTGCTGTCATAAACTTCAAAGGGAATTCCAAAAACAGAGGTTTTTATATATGCGAGCCTTACCGGTTCATCAGCAAAACTCCAAAGCGTATAACTAACCTTCATCGGCGGTTTGTTTATTGAGCTTTGTAACGAGGCGGCGGGCATGTCTATTCTCACAGATGACATCTTAGTTTTTCCTAAGTATCCACAAACTCTAAAGTAATTTTGAACGAGTGTAGGCAAATGTGCTATATCTTGTTCTGTAATACTTTCTGTTTTTAGCTTGAATTTATTAGAATAAATATCGATGTCATTGTGAAAATTGTTTTTTGTTTTAGAATATGGAATATTAAAAAAGATAAGAATACCTATTATTAATAATATAATAAAGTATAGAGTCCAGATCATTTTTCGTTTTCCTTGAGAAGATGAAAAAAATAATAAATTAATAGATGTTACCTACAACTTATGTCTTGGAGGAACATAAGTGCATAAAGGTTCGGCGGCGAGATGATCGCCCGACATGGAATACGCTCTCGCACGGCAACCACCGCAGACTCTGTGGTATCCGCATACACCGCATTTACCTTTGTAATCAGCAGGGGTACGAAACTCTTTAAAGTGTTTTGAATTACGCCAGATTTCAGGGAATGGTGTTTTTCTGACATTTCCACAATCTAACTCAAGATAACCACAAGGTTGTACTTGACCAGTATGACTAATAAAACAAAAGCCCGTTCCACCCAGACAGCCACGAGTAAAAGCGTCCATGCCGAAGTTTTCGGCGTTTACTTCAACATCTTCTTCTTTAGCACGCTGACGCATAATGCGATAATAATGCGGTGCACAAGTGGCTTTAAGGTGCATTTTAGTTTGTTTTCTAAAATCATAAAACCAATTTAAAACAGATTCATATTCTGTTGGCGTAATTACTTGGTCAGCTAATCCGGCCGCACGCCCCATCGGAACAAGCAAGAAAATATGCCAAGCGACGGCACCTAATTTATCCGCTAGATGAAAAATATCTTTAAAATTAGCGAGGTTATTTTTGGTTACAGTCGAGTTAATTTGAAACTCAATACCCGCTTCTTTTAAATAGCTAATACCTCTTAAAGCTTGTTCAAATGCACCTTTTTCGCCTCTAAATTCGTCATGGCTTTGAGCATCAGGGCCGTCGATAGAAATAGAACAACGCTGCACCCCGGCGGCTTTCATTTTTTGAGCCGTTTCTGGGGTAATTAAAGTACCGTTTGGTGCCATAACGCAACGTAACCCTTGGTTGTTGGCGTAGCTTATTAATTCATAAATATCAGGGCGTAACATAGGTTCGCCGCCCGTAAAGATAATAATAGGATTACCCACTTGTTTAAACGTATCAATCAGGGCTTTGGCTTCGGCAGTATCAAATTCGCCGGGATATGGTTCTCTATGAGCTTCCGCACGACAATGTTTACAAGCGAGGTTACAAGAACGAGTTACTTCCCAAGCGATAAGGCGTAAAGCGGGAGTACCGTCTTCTAACGTTTTAGCTTGAGAACCGGCTAAATGGCTATGTTGTGCGTGAGGGTGTGCTTGTCCATGTGGGTGAGAGTTATGTGCTTGATTCCCATGAGCATGTGGACATTTTGGGCTGTCCTGAGTTTTTTCTGAGTGATCTTGTGTATTGATTGGGTGGTGAGGAGATGAAGGGTGAGACATTTTTTATTTAACCAAGCCTTTTAAGAGTAATTCTTCGGTAAAGTAGTTTAAAATTAAGCTTGCTCCGGCTCTTTTTATGCCGATAAGCGATTCTAATATAACAGCTTCTTCGTTAATCCAGCCTTTTTCTGCGGCCGCTTTAATCATGGAGTATTCTCCGCTGACTTGATACGCCGCTAGGGGCAGGCTAAAATTATCGTGCAACAAGCGCAATATGTCAAGGTAAGCACCAATGGGCTTAACCATCAATATATCGGCGCCCTCATTCACATCAGCTTCCGCCTCTAATAATGCTTGGCTGGAATTTGCAAAATCCATTTGGTAGCTTTTGCGGTCGCCTGATTGTGGTGCTGATTCGGCGGCTTCTCTGAATGGGCCATAAAAAGAAGAGGCATATTTTACGGCATAAGACATAATCGCTAAGTTTTCAAAACCCTGTTGGTCTAGTGCGTGGCGAATAGCGGCGACTCTGCCGTCCATCATATCAGAAGGTGCTACAATATCCGCTCCTGCTATTGCGTGTGATAAAGCGACTTTACTTAACAACTCAAGAGTCGGGTCGTTTAAAACTTCACCATTAGGAGAAAGAACGCCACAATGCCCATGAGCAGTATATTCACACAAACAAACATCAGTAACTACAATCAGGTTAGGAAACTCGCTTTTAAGTGCTTTAACCGCACGTTGAACTATGCCTGTTTCTAACCAGCCTTGACTACCACAACTGTCTTTAGTTGAGGGAATGCCAAAAAGAATACAAGCTTTTAGTCCGGCTTTAACCGCTTTTTCAACACGTTTGAGCAGAGAATGAATGCTGTATTGTGCCTGCCCCGGCATTGAATTAATGGGCTTATAAAATTCTTTTTCGGCTACATCAGCAACAAAATAAGGCATTATTAAATCATTTGAACTTAAGCTGACATCTTGCATCAGCGTTCTTAAAGCTTGGTTGCGTCTTAAACGACGACCACGATAAAAGGTATTCATAAAATTATCCTGTTGAGATTAAGAGAGTATACTTAAAGCATTATGATTAACCTTAATTATTTTTATTTCAAGAGAAAATATTGGAAGAATTAAAGATAATTTTTTGCTTTTTGTATATTCAAAATATCAGGATAAAAGTTTGAATGTTTTCAAGTTGTTAATAGAAAAATTAAAAGTTATTTTTCTTCTATGTATATTTCCAATAATCCGGCTTTATTATTTTTTGCCTGTACTTTAACGGCAGCATTTAAGTCTAAAACGAGGCGATAACCTTTTTGTTGTTTGCCTATTCTCGCACTTTTAATAATGCGGTTATTGGGAACAGACGGTACTGTTAAATTTTTAACAGGTTCGGGAAAATCAACAACTAAACGGTCGGGAGCGGTTAAAGTAAACCATTTTGTTTCAAAGCCACTGTCGGCAACAACTTTTAACAACATTCTTTTATCGGCAAAGTGTATTCCAATTTTTTCAATTTGAGCCGGTCCGCTGTTGCGAGTATTTTTAGTGGCGTTGTCTTCTTTTTCTGTCTTTGCTTTATCGGGTTCTTTAACTTTTATCGGCTCTGTTTTTTCAGGTTCTTTATAAACTGGGGCTGTTTCTGTTTTTTGAGGTTGAGTTGTTTGAGCTTGTGTTTGAACCTGTGTTTGAACCGGTGGAGTAGTCGTTTGAGCTGTTTGAGTTTGGGGTTGCGAGGTAAGGCTATTTTGATTTGTGCTATTATAGGCGGTATTAAGTGTGCTTGTCATATTTGCCGGCGGAGTGGTTTCAGCGCTATGAATAGTGGAAGGCGAAACCGTAGAGTTTGTATTTGTATCAGCCGGGGTCAAAGGAATAGAATCAAGCGACGTTGTCAAAGCGGTTGTATTTTGTTGAGTAACGAGTGTTGGCTCAGGAGAACCGGAGTAAAGTATTTGATTTACCACAACTAAAATCATGGCTAAAAACAAGACTGATAAAATTAAAACTACAGCATTTTTATTCATAATCATCCATCCAAAAAATATTTAACTAGCAATATATTGATACACTAAATAACTTTATTTTTCAATAAAATTTAGAAAAAATCTAAAAATAATTTTATGTGTGTTATCTTGCTAAAATATAATAAATTTCTTTTTCTTTCTTTGGATATTACCAAACCTTTTGGCGGGTTGCCAAACTCTGGCCTCGGTGTTGGCGATAGTGAAAAAACTAAGCGGAAGAAGGTGGTGAGGCAGTGAAAAATTTTCTATATACCCCCTACATCTTTCTATATTTGGATATATTCCCGTCCAAAGCATTCCAAAGGGGCTGTGTTCGGTTTTGTGTATAAAGTTTTGAGCGACTATTTGATAATCTTCTTCAAGTTTCTCAAAATTTTTTGTTGTGCGAGCGTCAAAACAAACAAGCACAGACAAAGGGTCATATTTTGCCAAAGGAAGATAAGGGTTGAAACCGGGTATTCTTATTAATTGTTTTTTATTATAAATTGTAATATAATACCAATCAGCTTGATTGCTTTGAAGGGTAAGCTCCTTTACTTGAGAGATTAAGTTTTCTACAAAGTTGCAAAGTTCAAAATTGATTTCTTCCGTTGCTTCTTTGCTTGAGTAAGGTTGGTGAGCGTTTTTTTCTTTTAACATATTGACTCTTAGCTTATGGTTGTGATGTGGTTATTGTTATTAACTTATTTTTTAATAGGTTGCTAGAGTTTTCATAAGATAAATTGAGTTGTTTTATTTATCGAGTTAAAGGAAAGAAATAATTTACCTTATTGTTAATTGTAATAAAGGGGAAGTTTAATGACAAATATAGAAGAAGTTTTAAAAGCGTTAAATACCTATGGCTATTGGGTGATTTTAGGTGGAACTTTTTTAGAAGGCGAAACTATAGTGATTATTGCCGGTTTTTTGTCGCAACAATATCCCGATATTTTTAAGTGGTACTGGGTCGCTTTAGCGGCTTTTATCGGAAGCGGAATCAGCGATCAACTGATGTTCAGTCTTGGGAAATTTAAAGGACCTTGGTTGTTGCAACGCTTTTCTTGGATTAACAAAGGTGCGGAAAAAGTTTTGCCTATTATGATTAAACATGAAACTCTTTTGGCTTTTGGTTTTCGCTTTGTTTACGGGGTAAGAAACGTAACTCCTATTTGTTTGGGAACGGGCGGAATGCGTTATCTTAAATTCCTGCTTTTAAATATTACCGGCGGAATAGTTTGGGCCTTGTCTTTTGTAGGTATCGGCTATTTTTTCGGTGAAGTCATCAGTCAGTTTTTAGAAGAGAATAAACACGCCGGAATAATTGCCGCTTCTGCTTTAGTTGGATTATTTATGTTAATTTGGGGTGTGCGTAAAATTATGGCACATAAAAAGAAGAAAAAAGCCCCAAAAGCGAGCCAATAAAATAATAGATTCAATTAAGTAAAATCAATAAAATATAAAAAGCCCCCTAACTATAAAATTAGAGGGCTTTTATTTTTTATTATTTTAAGACCATTGCAAAACTCCGTTTTGCGTACTTTGCATAAAAAGTCTTAAGCCACAAAAACCACTCATTTTACAGGGAAATTATTTGTGGTTTTTGGAGTGTCTTTCTAGTGAAAGCCACTTTGAGCCTATTGTGCAATAGTCTCATTTCTACTGCATTAATGGTTTTTGAGTTGTTTTTGCGTCTGTTCTGTCTTCTATGTGAGCATCTTTTGGCGGAGAAAATTGAAACTCTTTGTCTTTAATACTTGGGTTTATTTCTTGGTCTGTAAAAGAAATATCATTTTCATTCGCATAAAAGTCCATTATTCTAAAGCGGCGAATTATCGAAGAGCTTTTGTCGACCCAGATAACGCCTTCGACAAATGCTTGAACCGGTTCATGTGGATAAAGTCTTAACTTAACCAAACCGTTTTCCATTCCTTCGTCTTTAATCTCAAAGTCTTGATCCAGTCTTGCCAAACCTGTAATAACTCGAACTATGCTTTTAGGGTCTTTAACGAGGTCTAAAGAATATTTATAAGCAACCTCTTCATCAGGAAAGAAATTCCAAATTTCTTTGTCTGTTACCAATAAAAGTTCAGGAGACGGCATAAAAGTTTCCCAACGTACAAGCAAAGGCTTTTTAAATTCTATAATACCGGTACGTTCTTCTTTGTTTCCGCTTTCTTTATGGAAAAGAACCTGTTTAAAGCTTGCCTTCATACTTTTCATGGAATCATATTTTTTTTGAACGTCTATTGCGATTTGTTCCGCCCCAAAAGAGTTTTGAGGATAAATCGCAAAGCTAAATAAAAAAACAGCCAAACAACAAGATAATACTTTATATAGATTGTACATATCGGCTCCGTTGAGATTATTGAATAAAACACAATAAAATGTTTTCTACTTTAAGACCATTGCAAAACTCAGTTTTGCGTGCTTTTATCATCGTTCTATGCTCTGTATGCACATAGCATAAAACGTCTTAAGTCACAAAACCCACTCATTTTACAGGAAAATTATTTGTGGTTTTTGGAGCGTCTTTCTCGCGAAAGCCACTTTGAGCCTATTGTGCAATAGTCTCACTTTGTTTTCTTAAGCCATAGTTTTTTTGCGGTCAACAAGTTTAATTAAGTTAAAATTCAGATTTATTGTTTTTCTTTTTATCTCTTTGATTTATCTTGTCTATTTAGTTTAAATATTATTACTCCGATTTGTTGTGTTGTCTTTTATAATAAAGTTATATACACTATTTAAAATTTTAAAACAATTTATTGTGGATATAGCATTGTCTTTTACGATAAAATTATATATTGATATATTTTATATGTGTTTTTTGTTTAATATTAAGGAGTTCGTTCGTATGTTGTTGATTAATAAAAAGAATATTACAAAATTTTTGTTGTCTTTTGTCATAGTATATACAAGTCTTTTTTTGTTTTCATTTTTTTCAGTCGCTTATGCCAATGAACCCTTGATTAATTATGAAGACGCCGAACTTGGCGAAAAAGAATACGAAGCCGAATATAAACAGAAAAAAAACAAACGAAAAAATTTTACTCCTGTAACGCCTCCGTCAAGTACAAAAGTTTCGTCTCTTGGCGTTGATGAATATGATATGGAAAGGGCGGTTTTAAGAGCCTTAAAAGAAAACCCCAGTGTAAAAGCCAAAGAATCAGCGGCTCTTTCATCAGAACAGGCGAGAAAGGCGGCACGCAGTGCCTTTGGCCCGGTTTTTTCAACATCTTACGGATATACTCAAGTTCAACACCCCCAGCGTATCGGCGGAATGGAAAGAGATGATGCGGTTTTTACTTATTCTGCTACGGTTAGCCAAAACCTTTTTGCCGGTTTAGCGACCTTATCGGGTTATAGAAAATCAGAATTACTTAAAGAGAGTGCGGAAGCCGATAAAAATAGAAATGATATTCAACTTATTCTTGATGTGCAACAGAACTTTCTTAACCTTTTTAAAACTCGTGAAAATATTCGTAGTGCTCAAGACTCTCTCGAACGCTTACAGTCTCAGCTTAAAGTTTCGGAAGCCTTTTATGACGTCGGTTTACGCCCTCGCTTAGACGTTTTGCAATCAGAAGTCGATGTTGCGGCTGCCGAAGATATTCTTTTACAAGCTAAACAAGCCGAAGAAACCATAATTGCCAGACTTGATACTTTGCTTAATATTAATATTAAAAATCAGGTAAACTATGTTGGTTCATTAGCCAAAGTGCCTTTTCCTTTTTCTTTGGAAGAGTGTTTGGAAAGAGCCTATAGACAACGCCCTGATGTTTATATCGCACAAAAAGCGGTTCAGATTTCAGGCGAAGATACAAGACTTGCGGCGAGTGGTTTTTATCCACAAGTTAATACAAGTTGGAGTTGGCAAACAGAAGGAACGGGCATGGCGGCGGCCGGTTCGGCAAAAAATCCCAATCGTTACAGTAATTGGCAACTTGGCATTCAGGCCGACTGGAATGTTTTTGAATGGGGCAGAACTTATTACACTTTTCGCCAACAAAAATATTTAGAAGGTAAAGCCGGAGCAGAACAGGCAAGCCTTCATAATGAAGTTGCTTTTGAAATTAAATCAAAGTTATTACAATTAAATCAAGCCAGTAAGCGAATAGATGTTTCTCGCAAGGGGCTAACTCAGGCCAGAGAAGCTTATCGCATGGCGGACGCAAGACACCAAGCTCAAGTTGCAACGATTACCGACGTACTTGATGCACAGTCTAAATTGAGTGCGGCTGAGGCGTCTTATACCTCTGCCTTGGCTGATTACGCTATTGCTGTTGCCAATCTGTATGCGGCTATGGGCGAAAAACACCCTGATCTTTCTGTTGCGACACAAGCAATTTTGCCGCTTAAGTATCAAGATTAGTTAGATTAACTTTATGTCTAAAGCTCTTGATTTGGATACAGCTATCACAGCAATGCGTTCGGGCGAACTTGTGGTATATCCGACTGAAACTTATTTTGCTTTGGGTTGTATGTTCAATAATGTAAAGGCGTTGGAAAAAGTTTTTGCATTAAAAAAACGCCCCTCAACTTCTGCCTTGCCTCTGATTATTGGAGATATGAACCAGTTAGAAACGCTTACAACCAAGCTTCCTTCTGCTTTTGACTCTTTTTTAATGAAGTTGGAACTCTTCTTTTGGCCGGGAGCCTTGACCGTCTTGTTCCCTGCTCATGCAAGGGTATCTTCATTAATTACGGCAGACAGCGGCGAGGTTGGCGTTCGCCTTAGCTCTCATCCACAAGCAAAAGAATTGGCAAAACGCCTTGGTCCTTTAGTGGCATCAAGTGCAAATTTTAGCGGAGAAAGTCCGGTGATTGATCCGGAAACTTTAGCTCCGGAACTTTTAAATGCCACAGCCGGATATATAATTCCCAGGCCAAAACCTGCGGGTTTAGCCCCTTCTACAATTATTCGTCCAAATGGCGATGCAAGCGAATTTGAAATTGTACGTTGCGGAGTTGTTACGCCTCAGCGTTTAAAAGCCGCCGGTTTTATTGTTAAAGACTATTGAACAATAGCTTCATAGTAGCTTTTGTTAGAGAAATACTTAAAAACACTAATTATTACTTGTAGTTGCTTTGTCTGTCAGTGTGAAACAAAGGGGAAATTTAATTTTCCTGTAAAATTAATAGTTTCGTGGCGTGAGGCATTTTATGCTATCAGGTACAGAATCATAAAATGATAAAAAAGCATGCAAAACGAAGCTCTGCAATGGTCTTTGTTCGAGTAAAATAATCCGAAATCTTATCGGTTGAGCGTAAAAAATACTTGCTATCTTATCTGCTATACCTCACAATATTGAAATGGATTTTTTTAATAACTCAAAAAATGTTAGACGGCGAAATAAAGCCTCTTTTCTTGATTGGCTTTTATATTGTCTCATGTTGTTTTTATCCGGTTATCTCTTTATTTACGGAGCCTTGGAAAGCGGATATCGATGGCACTGGCAAAAAGCGTTTGGCTATCTTGCGGAATATAATTTTTCAACAGATGAGTTTTATTTTAAATTTGGTCTGTTGTTTGATGGTTTGTTTGTTACTTTTGAACTTTCGTTTTGGGCGTTTTTGATTGCTTTTGGAATAGGGATTTCAAGTGCTTTACTGCGTTCTTTTGCCGGTCCGCTTTGTCGCTTGAGCGTTTTTTTGTATGTTGAATTAATTAGAAATACCCCTTTGTTGGTTCAACTTTATTTAGCTTATATGGCATCTTATTATTTTAATGTTTCGGGTTTTACCGCGGCGGTTGTGGCTCTTGGTCTTTTTGAAGGGGCTTATATTTCTGAAATTATGCGGGCCGGTTTGGGTGCTGTTTCTAATAGCCAGCGAGAGGCCGCCTATAGCCTTGGATTAAACAAGGTACAAACCGAACTTTTAATCGTGTTTCCACAGGCGTTTAAAATTTCTCGTCCTGCTTTATTAAATCAGGCGATTACCTTAATTAAAGACAGCTCTCTGGCTAGTGCCATTGCTGTTATGGAATTAACTAAAACAGCACAAATTATTGTTTCTGATACTTATCTGGTTTTTGAAATTTGGCTTTTAACCGCTTTTTTATATTTGTGTGTTGCTTTTCTTTTAGAACAAGGTTTAAAGCTGAAATTACGAGAGCCTTTTACAAAGAAGTTTTCTGTTATGTGAATGCAGAATCTAAAACTATGAGAAAAAAATATGGTTTTGCAATAATCTTAATTACAGAGCTAAAGACCAACAAAAAATTTTATTGCCAATCAGGTCATAGAACAGTATAAAAACAAGGTGCAAAGAAAAAAAAGAACTCTAAACAGAGTTTTGTAATGGTCTTAATTTGGACGAAGTGGCATTTTTTAATGCAAGTGTTGTTAACTACATCACTCTTTGAAATACTCAAAGTTTTCATGTGAGTCAGATGGTATAAATATAGGGGCTGATGATGAAAGAATATTGTGGCATAATGGGTGTATATAATCATACAGAGGCAACAAAGTTAGTTTATTTCGGGCTTTATGCACAACAACACAGAGGGCAGGAAAGTGCCGGAATAACTGCATGGGACGGAACCAAAATCAGCGATAAACGTGTTTTTGGTTTGGCATCAAGCAATTTTACCGAAAATGATTTTATTTCCAACCTTAAAGGTCATATCGCCATCGGACACGTTAGTTCCAAACCTGAAAAACAGGCGTTTTTAAGCTGTGTAGACCCCTTTATTATTAAGTATAAAGGAACGACCATGGTGGCGGCTCTTAACGGGGGGTTAACTAACTCTCAAGAGTTGCGTGATCTGCTTGAAAATGACGGCGGTGTTTTGCGAAGTGATTCTGATAGTGAATTATTCCTACACCTTATTGTGCGAAATTTGCATACAATGTCTGAGGAACAAGCTGTTTTAGCGGCGGCTCGCCAATTAAAAGGTGCGTTTAGTTTTCTTTTAATGATAAAAAACAGAATTTATGTTGTGCGTGATACTTTTGGATTTAAACCCTTAGCCTTGGCACAATATGGAGAGAGCATCATTATTGCGTCAGAAACTTGTGCTTTTGACTTGATAGAAGCTAAATATATCCGTGATGTTGAACCCGGCGAAGTCTTGATTATTGATGAAAAAAATATGCGAAGCCTTTGGATTGATGAAGATATTCCGACTGAACAACGCAAAAGAGCCCATTGTATTTTTGAGTTTGTTTATTCCGCACGCCCTGATTCCCTAATTTTCGGGCAAAATGTTTATATGGTAAGACAGGCGTTGGGCATGAAATTAGCCCAAGAACACCCTGTTGATGCTGATTTGGTTTTACCGTTTCCGGATTCGGGAATTTATAGTGCCGTCGGTTTCGCCAAAGGTTCGGGCTTGCCTTATGAACATGCAATGATTCGTAACCACTATGTTGGGCGTACTTTTATTCAGCCAACTCAAAATATGCGTGATTTTAGCGTTAGGATTAAAATTAACCCCGTGCGTGAAGTAATAGAAGGCAAACGTATTGTTATTGTTGACGATTCAATTGTGCGTGGAACAACTATGGATACTAGGGTTAAAAAACTGCGTGAGCTTGGTGCAAAAGAAATTCATTGTCGCATAAGTAGCCCGAAAGTAATTGCGTCTTGTCCTTATGGTGTTGATTTTGCTTCTAAAGGTGAACTAATCGCTTCAAAATATTCAACAGATGAAATTAGACAAAAACTTGGGCTTGATTCTTTAGGTTATCTTTCTATTCCCGGCATGTTAGAAACTTTAAATAGACCTAAAGATTACTGCACTGCCTGTTTTGATGCAAATTATCCTTTGAAATGGAGTTAATTATGAATGATATAATAAAAAAAATTGATGATGAAGAAATAATTTCTATCGGAAAAGAAGTTTTACAAGCGGAAATAGACGGTATAAGCCTAATGCGTCAACGTTTGGGGCGTTCTTTTGCTGATGCTGTTAATTTATTAGCCTCTTGTGAAGGGCGTGTTGCTATTACCGGTCTTGGAAAATCAGGTTTGGTCGGGCGAAAAATAGCCGCAACCTTGAGTTCAACAGGTACACCCGCTTATTTTATGCACCCGGTTGAAGGGGCTCATGGTGATTTAGGTTCTATTTTAGATAAAGATGTTGTTGTTGCTATCTCTAACTCCGGTAAAACTGCGGAATTATTGGCGATAATGTCTCCTTTGCGACAAATTGGCGCAAAAATCATTGCCTTGGTGGGTAACCCTCGTTCTCCTTTGGCTGATTGTGCGGATATTTTTATTGATGTCAGTGTTGCTAAAGAAGCTTGTTCTTTAAACCTCGCTCCGACGACCAGCACAACAGTTACTTTGGCGGTTGGTGATGCCTTGGCGGTTAGTCTTATGAAAACAAAAGATTTTACCGATGCTGATTTTAAACGCTTTCACCCGGGTGGTGCGTTAGGTCAACGTTTAAAAATGCACGCCCGTGAAATTATGAATACGGAAAAATTACCTATTGCCAGTGAAGACAGCTCGCTTGGTGAGGCTCTTGCCGTGCTTGATCGTGGTAATATGGGGGCTGTTTTTATTCTTGACGGAAGTCGACGTTTGGTTGGTATTTTGACCGACGGCGATGTTAGAAAAAAAATGGTGCATGATGGTTTAAATTTATTAGCACCAATCAGCAGTATGATGACTCAAAACCCTCGTGTTGCCAAAGAGACTGATTTTGCTGCCGAACTTTTAGACCTTATGGAACAAAAAGCCATTACCGTTTTACCCGTTGTTGATGATGCTCACCGCTTGATCGGCATGTTGCATATTCATGATATTTTGGGTAAAGGGCAATTTAAGTTTGCCGGTTAATTTTATTTAAGGCTATATTTTGTTTATATCAATATGATTTGGTATAAATAAAGTATAGCCTTAATTGTTTTATCTTGAGACTATTGCCCAATAGGTTCAAAAAAATATGAGTATAAAAGCCACAGGCGGGCTTCGGGGTATCCCTTGAAACAAGGGGAAATTTAATTTTTCTGTGAAATGAGTGGTTTTTTTGCCTTAAGATGTTTTATACTATGTGTATACAGCACCTAAAGCGATGAAAAAAGAACGCAACAAAGACAATATTAAAGACAAAAGAAGAATGTTTGCTACTGAATTAGCAGAAAATGAGCAAGCTCTCATTTTAGACTTTTTAGAACAAAATAAAACTTTGATTGTAGCAGATATTTTAAAAGGGCGTGGAAAATTTGCTGCTGAATGGATGTTGGTAATATTCTCTAAGGACATTAATAAATGGGCATTATTGCCAATAAATATAGTTATCAATCATTATATCTCAGACGAAGTATCAATCACCCAAAAAGGTAATTTCAAAATAGGAAAAATTACTATACAAAGAAAAGGCGGCGATAGTGGTCGTGAGACTGCAAAAATGTTGCAATTTAAAATGAACCCGGCAGAACTTTTTAACCTTTCTTTTAACTAAATATTTTTTATTCTTTAACGTTTATAGGTGTGATATGTTTATTACTTTTGAAGGCATTGAAGGAGCGGGAAAAAGCACGGCTTTAAAGCTTTTGTCCGCATACTTTGTAGATAATGATTACGAATATGTCTTAACCAAAGAGCCGGGTGGTTCTGAGCTTGGAAAAGAGTTAAGGCGTATTTTGCTTGACCCTAAAACAGGTAAACTTTCTTCGAATACCGAATTGTTTTTATATTTGGCGGATAGATCCGAACATGTCGCCAGTTTGATTACTCCTGCGTTAGAGGCGGGCGTAATTGTGCTTTGTGATCGTTATGTTGATTCGACTTTGGCTTATCAAGGTTTTGGACGTGGTTTATGTGTTACGGAACTCAAAGAATTAAACAAAAAAGCCACAAATAATCTTGTGCCTGATTTGACTTTTTTATTTGATTTAGAACCTGAAATCGGTTTAAAACGTGCAAGACAACGCAATCAACTAGAAAATACCGAACATGAAGGACGCTTTGAAGCCGAAGAACTCGCCTTTCACAAGGCTGTGCGTAATGGCTTTTTAACTCTTGCCTCAGAAGAGCCAAAGCGTTGGCGTGTGCTTGATGCGACTAAAACTCCGGGTCAACTTGAAAATGAAATTATTCAGCATTTAGAAACAGCAGGTATTATATAATGGCAGCTTCTTCAATCCTTCCACGTTTAGTTGTGGCTGATGCCCGTGGTAATATTTATGACCACCCTGATTTATTGATGATGGTTCGGCGAGGTAATGAATTTGCCATTCCTCGTCCTAATGAGCTTATGCCCTTGCCTGATGAGAGCGAATTATTTCTTTTACCTAAACGTCGCCCGCTTGGTTTAAACCCCGATACAGGCGAAATGGTCAGTTTATTTGAAGACGGCGAGTTGGCAGTAGCGGCTTTTGCTGCCCCTGCACATACGTTTAATGGCTTAGCCGCCTATAAAAGCGAAAAAGATGCACCGACCTTGCCTTTATTCGCTTATGGGGCTGTTGGTTTTGATAATGATCGTTTTTATGTTGCCGCAAAAAAGACTGATGAGAGTAAACGCCAAGTCTTTGCCGGGGTAAAATATGAAACCATAAAAAAACGTGCCAAGGCTTTAGTTGAAAAATATCCGCAAAATCGCTTGATTCAACATTTAATGGAAAAATGTGCTTTGACTTATGCCTGTCCTGCGGCTCGTAACTTGGCGTTAGGGCGTTATGAAGCTCCTTTACCGACGTCTAAGGTGTGTAATGCTCGTTGTGTTGGCTGTATTTCTCAACAAGAAAGCGGTTCAAAAATTTGTGCAACCCCTCAAAATCGTTTGCAATTTACCCCAACAGCTTTAGAGCTCGTTGAAGTTATGGAACATCATTCCAGCCAAGAAAAGAAAGAACCTATATTTTCTTTTGGTCAGGGGTGTGAGGGTGAACCCTTAACCGAAGCCCCTTTGTTAGAAGAAGCTATTAAACTCTTTCGTTCAAAAGGCGGAAGAGGCACAATTAATGTCAATACCAATGCGTCTATACCAATGGCGGTTGAAAGATTAGCAAAGGTCGGATTAAGCTCGATAAGAGTGAGCATAAATAGTTTAAGACCCACAACTTATGAGCGTTATTATCGCCCAAATGGCTATACTTTAGATGATGTTTGTCAAAGTATCAAAGTTGCCAAAGAACATAAGCTTTTTGTTTCTTTAAACTTATTGTTTTTTCCGGGAATTACTGACACCGAATTGGAATTTGAAGCTTTATTGGCGTTAGTGGAAAGAGAAAAAATTGACCTTATTCAAATGCGTAACTTAAATATTGACCCGGAACTTTTCTTAAATTTATTGTCAGGGTTAGAATTTGGTCCTTGTATGGGTTTAAATAATTTTTGTAAACGCTTAAAGAAGTTTGTTCCTGACTTAAGTTTTGGATATTTTAATCCTTATGTTGGTTAGCGTGGAAAAAGTAACTTATTGAGACTATTGTATAATGGTCTCCTTGTGGCTTTCGTCAAAAAGACACTCCAAAAGATAGGAATAAGTACACTAGGTTGGCGTTGCCAGCCAGCACGAAACAAAGGTAAACAAGGTAAACAAAGGTAAAATTTAATTTTCCTGTAAAATGAGTGGTTTTTGTTACTTAAGACTTTTTATGTGATGCACTTACAGAACATAAAACGATAAAAAAAGCACGCAAAACTAAGTTTTGCAATGGTCTTACATTGATATTTATTTTTGCATATGTTAGCATTAATATTCAATGATGTATTTTTTTTGAGTAAAAATCAACTTTTAACGGGAGTTTGTATGTTAAAACATTTTCGTCTTTTAAGCCTTTTGTTTTGTTTGGCGTTAACAGCTTGTGTTACTACAGCACCAAAATCAGCGAATTATTCCCAACTGCAAGCTTCTTTTGCTGACTCTGCATGGAATGGAGCTACAATTCCGTCTGGTGAAGTTTGTAACAAATTTAACTCAAGACCGGGTAACGCCCCTTCTATAAAAGTATCAAATATTCCTAATACAACAGTACGTCTTGAACTTAAATTTAGTGATGAAACGGCAAGAGCTGCTTTCAGAAACGGTGGACATGGCATAATAAGTTATACATTACCAACGGCTGGAATGTCTGAAGTAGTAATACCTTCATTCCCGGGTCAAGTAAGCAATTTACCTCCTAACTTTCAGATTGTACGCAATTTTACCTCAGAAGCATGGGATTCCGGAACAGGCTATCTTCCTCCATGTAGCGGAGGGAAGGGCAACCTTTATACCGTTGTAATCTCAGGGTTTGACGCTCAAGGTTCGTTGACCGGTGAAGTAAAGCTTAAAATGGGACGCTATTAAAAAAATCGCACTATAGTTTGTATATAACATATTGTAATTTAAACAAAAAAATAAAACACTATTCTTTATGGGTAGTGTTTTATTTTTGGGAAAAAAGAGAGTTTATATCTTGAATTAATTAGATAAAATCCAATAAAAAACTTTATCTGGCGTTTTAGATAACTATTATTTATTATGAAATGTGTTGTTTAAATTTAAAAAATATAGAAAATGAAAATAATGCAATTATTAAAAATACACTCAATCTACCTCTAAAAAAATACTTATAATTGTTTTGGTCTTAGGTTTGGGCTTTTCAATCCAACAATTTTTTCACTCTAATACCCAGACAGAAGGTAAAGCTATAACAAGTATTGCAAAATGTATTTGAATTAAATATATTAGAGGTATCTATACTCTCTCAACACTATACAACTTAGTTTAAGAAATTAAAAATGGCGTAATTTAGCCGTTTAAGGAGTACAAACAATGTCTAAAGCTTTTAAATTGAGTTTTCTTGTATGCCTTTTATTTCTTACTGCTTGCAGTATTAAACAAACTGTTGAACCCATTACAGTGCAGACTGATAAAACTATTTGTATAGTAGAAGACCCAGACGTAAAAGAGGGGTTTTTACAAACATACCAACAGGTTTTACGTGAACGAGGTTATTTTTTTAAAGTAGTTCACCAAGGAGATAGCCTGCAGAATTGTGCAATCACCTCAACATATACAGGGTTATGGCGTTGGGACTTAGCGCTTTACCTTGCTTATGCACGAATAGAAGTACTCCAAGATGGACGACGTATTGGCCTTGCGGAATATGATTCGCTCAGTGCTGGTGTTAATATGGGCAAATTTGTTAGGGGTGAGACAAAAATTAGAGAGCTTGTAGAAAAACTCTTTCCTCCTCTTCACACCTTACAAACAACAGCTAACCCAGAACCGTCAACTATAAACAAGGCTGAACTAGTTGTAGGCGGATATTCAGCGGAACGCAATTTAGTTGCTGATGACCAACGTGTTTTTGACCAAGTCTTACAATCGGCTGCTGCTGTAGAATATACACCATTGAAAGTTTCCACTCAAGTTGTTGCCGGTACAAACTATAAGTTTTACACCAAAGCTAAGACGATTACGCCAGAACAGAAAACATCTTATGTTTATATCTATGTTTTTAAACCCTTAGGCGAAGATAAGCCGATACTCACAAAAATTGAGCCAGTTGAACTTAAACAATAGAAATTTTTATTTATAAGGCACAAAACCATTGATTTTAAAGAAAAAGTAAATTTTTTATCTGTTTTTCTCTAAAAAATACACTAAAAATTTTTGGTCTGGACAATTTTTATATAATATTCAGTTTTGTTTTTAAGTGTAAATTAATACCGGTTAGTTTTTCCATATCTTCTAAATATTCTTTATAAAAGCCTAGATAAAATGATAACGCTTTGGAAAAGTTTTTTCCTACCAAACCGTCAACAAAAAGCCTTGAAATCTCTTTTTCTCTGATTAAAACAAGCTGACTTCCGGCAAAAGTCGTACGTTCTTCATCAGTCATTTCTTCCACCAGTTTAGCCAACATTGTTCTGGCTCTAGGTTGGTACATCCAAAAATACATTAAATCTAGGGCATTAACGATAATTATTTTTTCAAGCCCCGAAGCTTCCGTGCCAAGAGAGTGCATTAACTCTTTAGGTTTTAACAACAAAGCAAAAACTTCTTTATCCGGGAAAAGTAGCTCTAACTTTGCCATACACTTAAACAACTCTTTTAGTTTGGCATTATAATCCCAACGTCTTAAACGCAAGTTGTTGACAGCATCGGCAAAACCTTCTACTCCGCCGGCGATAGTATCGGAAGCGGCTTTTGAAATAACCGCCGACCCATAGTTAACCACCAAAACAGCCTCATTAAACTGTATTAAAACCAAAAAGTTATAGATGATAAAGTTATACAACATTGCGACCGGAACAGCCAAAACACTACGAAAAATATTGCCGTATATTGCTTCTTTCGGAAGCCCTCGATAAATATTATGGGCTGTAATATAAGCACCATTAGCCGCCGAAATAATACTAAAAACCAAAATCGGGTTATTGCTGACCGTTAGGTTAAAGTTATCTTGAAGAATATAACTGCGGATTACAAGCTCTAATAAAGGAACGGAAAGACCGCTATAAAAAAGAGAATCACAAATTCTGTTCCAACTGACATAATCATTCCAACGCAATAAAGGAGAGCGTTTAATTCCTCCGCCGCCAAGAACAGATTGCAAAATATTTCTGAAAACAGTAATCGCAAAAAACATGGGGGCACCAAGCCAAGCAATTACCCACCAGTCTTGAGTATATAAAAAACTAAATAAAGCCGCCAAAAACCCAACTGATACTTTGATTATATTTGCCAAAAAAGTATTTGTATATTGGAAATCAGTTTCAAATTTTTTTAGTTCAGGCTCTTTAAAATAAATACCGTTTTCAACAAGAGTGGGGTTTCCGCCAAGAGTGGCAATATTACCCTTGTCTTTAACATAGTGTGCCGTTTCGAGTTTTGATTTCCATTCGTGTATTTTACGGTACGCAAAAAAAGAAAAACCCGGTAACTTTCTCAACAAGCTCGTTAAAAAAACACCAAAAGGTAAAATATTTGCAGGAAAATATTTAAAGATAAAATAGACTTGGGCTTTAATTGGTAGTAAGGAACGTGTATTCTTTTTTATGCTGTTAACAATATATTTTTGAGAGCGTTTGGGTAAAGTTTCCGGAAAGACTAAGCCCATTCCGTGGTTCTCTCTACCCCTTCCTATAGAGTCTGTTCCCATTGTTGTCATAAGCGGAGCATCTCTATAATAGTCTTGCAATTTTGGGATATTTCTTAAAATACTGTTAAAGTGTTGGCAGCGTGAGTTTTGTTTTTCATCAAGACAATCCCCTTGCGTTTGAAGAATAAAACGAGTTAAACGCTTAATCGCAACGGCACTACCCGTATTAATTGCTTGTTGTAAATCGCTAACGGCTTGAAGCCTTGGTAAATCAGCCTCTTTATATTCCTTAAGATTAAAAAGCTCAAGATGGGTAATCATTCCCTCACAATCATAAAGCAACTCTAAAACATCAGCATCATTTAAACTACAAAGGTTTAAGATAATGTTTGTTTTTCCGTTGATGTTGTTGATCCAACCGGCTAATTTTTTAGGACTTAAACTTAATAGTTCGGGAACGTCATCACCGGTTTTCGGCAAAGTCGGATTAGGCAAATCGCTGTTTTTTTGCGTACACAGCCAATTTTGAATAATATCGTTTGTACTTAATCTATTTATTTCATCACAAAGTTTTCTTAATCTGCGATTTTCTTCTTGGCTGTTGTGGGAAATTTTATTACGCAACTCGGGCAATTTATTGCTGAACGCCGTCAAGATTTTTTGTTTAATCAATTCGCTGAGATGTAATAACGAGGCTTGTCCGCCGCCAATAAACTCAAGAAACTCTTGAGGGCTAATAAGCTCTAAGTTTATTCCGTAACACTTTTCTATTTCTGCCTTATGTTGAACATTATAGCGGTTAAGCAACATCAAAGTATGATCGGTATAATATCTTGAGGCGGCTTTTCCTTCCTGCATGATATGCCGCACCGGCGGATTATTTAAAAATTCGATTAAGTCTCGCTCTTCCGAGATATGTCCAAGTTCCCAGATCAGACTTATATATCTTTTATAAAATACGGCACGATACTCTATTCCTATCCGCACATTAATATTTATAATTTTAGCGGCTCTAAGCAATTCTTGAGCGGCCGCCACTTCGATATAATTATAATATATAACCGTGAGCGTTCTAATCCCTTTGATCCATGCGTCCATTATCAGGTGGGTCGGGGTTTTTCGTCCTTTACTGTTAGAGTCGTGTACATGATGATCAAAGGTAATTTGATCCCAAGTTTCAGGCATTTCCACTAAGTGATAATAAGACAACAAAGCTCTAATTTCTCGCCTGCGTCCTGAAACAGCCTTTCTAAAGTTGTTTGCCAAACGCAATAGTTTTTCGCTATAAATATTTTGATCTTGGTCGCTTATATCATCAAACGAACGCACCAAATCTTTCATGATTTGAATTAAGACTCGCCCGGTATTATAGCGAAAATTTGTAGAATCGCTGTATAATACTTCATCATGAAGTTCTTTTAACGCCGTTAACCTATCTTTTATTTTCCCTTGTTCCAAAGAATAAAGTAGCTGTATAACCGAGTTGGCTATACGAATTTCACGAGATAACGCCAGTTCTTTGATACCGTGAGGGTGCAAACCGCTTTCAAGCAGTTTTGGCGTTTTCTTTATTCTGTTTATATCGTTATCAAAAAACTTTTTTTGTTTTTTTTGTGCCAATACTTGTTGAACCATTTGTAATAGTTCATAATCTTGAGCGTCATAAAAAAATACTGATTTTGACATGGCGATATTTTATTGTTTTGGGTTTAAAGTAGAAAGCTGAGCTTGCATATAAGCACTGATTGCGGCAGTTAGCTCCGGGTTATTATTGGGCAATTGTTGTTCGGATAAATCTTTTTTTATTTCTTTTTCCATGCGTGCTGATTCCATAAACATTAAATAAACGAGAATGATCGCAGCCTCATTGTCTTTTGTAGGTTGACAAAGTTCAATAAGCTGTTGTTTGGAAACGGTTTCAAGCATTCTCTCGGCACATTGTTTTGACCATTTCAGGTATAAAGCTTGAGAGAGTTGAGGAATAAGAGAGCTAAGTTGTTTAAGTTGGTCTTCGCTGATATTGGGCATACTTAAAGCCAAAAAGTCATATAGGGCTTCCGTTCTCTGTTTTTCTTCTTTATAAACGGTTTTTAAAATAACTTCTTGAATATGTTGGCTTATTTCTGTTTCTGTCATATTACCCTCATTCCAGCCTATCTGTTAAAAACAATGACACACACCGTAACTTGTTTTTGGGCGAGTGTCATTATTTTTTCACATATTAATATCAAAATCAAACTGAGATAAAATTAAAGTTTGTTGCTGTTCTTAAAAAACGTAGCGGTCATAGTTATTTTTTTTGCATGGCTTTATATACCGCATCAGACGCCGGAACCGCTATGGCTTTCGCTCCGGGTCTTACTTTTTGAAAACCTTCGACAATAAGTTGGTCTCCATCATTTAACCCCTCGGAAACAACAGAGCGATTTCCGATATTCTTTAAAATTTTAAGCATGCGAGCCTCAACCACGCCTTGTTTATTAACGACCAGAGCGATTGAGTTTCCTTTATTATCTCGGTTTATACCTTGTTGAGGGGCTAAAATTGCTTTTTCGTCCGTTCCTTCTTCTAAAATCGCCCTGACATACATACCGGGGAGCAAGTCTTGATTGGGGTTTGGAAAGATCGCCCTTAAAGTAATTGCCGAAGAAGCCGGGTCAACCGTTACATCGGAAAATTGCAAGGTTCCTTCATGTTCATAAGGCGTTCCGTCTTCGTATAAAAGGCGAACTTTTGCTTTTTGGGCATTATCGGCAACACTAACCAGTTTTCCCGAAGCCAAGGCTCTTTTAAGGCGTAACATGGCTGTGCTTGCCTGTGTAATATCAACATAAATCGGGTCAATTTTTTGAATTGTTACCAATGCATTAGTTTGATTTGCCGTAACCAAAGCCCCGGCGGTTACTTCCGACTTACCTGTGCGTCCGCTGATTGGTGCGGTTATTTTCGTATAGCTTAAATTGATTTTGGCACTTTCCAAAGCGGCTTTAGCAACCCCAACTTCCGCTTCGCTTTGATTATAAGCCGACATAACATCATCATAATCTTGATTGCTGATTGCCTTGCTTTGTAAAAGTTCTTTATAGCGTTTGGCTTTTGGCTTTGCGGCGTTAAGGTTAGCAACCGCTCTCGCCAGATTTGCCTTTGCACTATCATAAACGGCTTGATAGCTTGCGGGGTCTATTTGATATAAAACTTGTCCTGCCTTAACTTCACTACCTTCGGTATAAAGTCTTGCCTGAACTATTCCGCTAACTTGTGGTCTAACCTCGGCAATCAAAAAGGCGGAAGTACGCCCGGGAAGTTCGGTCGTAAGAATAAGCGGTTCTTGGCGAACAACGTAAACCCCAACTTCAACAGGTGGTCTTTCTTCTTGTCCAAAAGCCAGTTGTGAATTTGCATTTACAAAAACGATTGTACATAAAAAAATCGCAAATAAAATCAGTGTTGATCTATTAAAAAAGTATATCATAAAAAACCTTTCAGTGAGTAATTTTTTGTTATTGTGTAATTTTAATTGTCTTGTGTCAAGTTTGAAGGCTGTTTATCGCAAACAGAAAGATATTTGAACAAAATTATTCTTAAACCTTATATTGCCATATATCAATATATATTGTAGCATAATATAGTTTTTTATACTAAAATAAGACCATTACAAGGCTTTGTTTTACGTTCTTTTTCGTCTTCATATACTCTGCTGATCCAAAATGTAAAAGGTCTTAAGACACAAAAAACAAGCAATTTTACGAAAAAAAATAATTTGATTTTATATTTTAAAGGGTTATATCCATGAAAAACCTCAAACGTTTATTGCCAGGCAAAGCCGAACTAGCCTCTTTATTTTGTTTTTTGAGTGGATTCATGGCAAAATCCACTTAGAAACTATTGTGTAATAGTCTCTAAGTCAATTTAAGTTTAACAACCAATTTTTAACGCATAAAAAAGATGAAAATATTAATTGTTGACGATAACGAAGCTAGTTTAACGAGCTTAAAACTTGTCTTGAGCGACCTCGGGCACACTATTGTTGCTATGGACAAACCCGTTGAGGCGTTGGCTCACGCCACCTCTGAGTTTTATCCTCTGATCATTACCGATATAAGAATGCCTGAGATGGACGGTTTGGAGTTATTGACCGCTTTAAAAGAACACCCGGTGAGTAAAGACAGCGACATTGTTCTTATGACCGGTTATGCTGATACTGAAACGGCTATTGAAGCCTTACGCAGAGGGGCATATAATTACCTGCACAAGCCGATAAATCTTCAAGAATTGATGGTTGTTACCGAAAAAGTTGCGGAACATCAAACCTTACGCTTTGAAAATAAAGATTTGAAACAGAATATGGAGCAAAGGGTAAGCGAAGCTACCGCCAGTCTACGTCAAGAATATGCCAAAATCAAATCAAGGCTTCAAGCGGTTGAAGGTATCGGAGATATTATTGTTGCTTCACAAGCAATGAAAGATATTTATGACCAGACTCAAGTTTTTCATCAAAATCCTAGCGTTCCCGTCTTAATCGAAGGGGAAACAGGCACGGGAAAAGAAATTATTGCCAGACTGATTCATTATGGACAAAATGGCTCAACCAAACCTTTTATTGCGTTAAACTGTTCCGCCATGCCCCATGAACTTTTTGAAAGCGAGCTTTTCGGATATGAAACGGGAGCTTTTACCGGCAGTCGTGTGGGCGGAATGGTTGGAAAGCTTGAACTAGCGGAAGACGGAACTTTGTTTTTAGATGAAATTGCCGAAATGCCTTTGAGTTTACAGCCAAAACTTTTGAGAGTCTTGCAAGAACGTAGTTTTTATCGTTTGGGCGGCGTAAAAAAACGAGAGTTTAAAGCCCGAGTTATTTGTGCCGGAAACAGAGATATGGCAAAACTTGTGGAAAAAGGTACGTTTAGAAGAGACTTGTATCATAGGTTGCGGGTCGGGCATATTGTTTTACCTTCTTTAAAAGAGCGCCCCGAAGACCTTTTTGTTTTAACAAACTTTTTTTTAGAACGTGAAAATAAAAGAAAAAGAAAAAATTTTAAAGGTATAAGTCAAAACGCAAGAGAGCTTATTTCCTCTTATCCTTGGCAAGGTAACATTAGAGAGCTTGAAAACGCTATAGAAAGAGCCGTTTTGTTAAACGACGCTTCTTTATTGGAAGCAGAACACCTTGATTTTTTAGAAAACACACAAAGCGAAAAGCAAAACAAAAAGCAAATAGATTCAAATAATGATCAAATATTATTAAATAATAAACTTGAACTTCCCGAAACCTCGTTTAACCTCGAAGCTCATATTAACGAAATTATTCAAGCCGCCTTGGACAAATTTGAGGGAAATAAATCAAAAGCCGCCGCTTATCTTGGAATTTCTCGTTACGCTTTAATGCGTAAATTGCAAAAATAAACGGCTTATTATAGTTTGACAAAATAATAATAATCCCTATAATTCAGAGATTAATAAAAATATAAATTGATTATTTAATACATTACTTAATTGATAAAACAGGAGTTTACATGGCGAAAGAAGATGCCATTGAAGTTGACGGCGTTGTACAGGAAGCATTACCAAACGCAATGTTCAGAGTTGAGCTTGATAACGGGCATGTGGTTTTAGCACATATCTCAGGAAAAATGCGTAAGTTTTATATTCGTATTTTACCCGGAGATAGAGTGAAAGTTGACCTATCGCCTTATGATTTAACTCGCGGACGTATTACTTATCGCTTAAAATAGACAAGGCTTTGAGTTTTTATAAGTGGCTTATTATCAATATTTTTTATGGTAAAAGGCTTTTCTCCTTTTTTAGTTTCTCAATAAAAAATAATATGTTAATTACAACGTAATAGCAGGCACTTTTAAAATAAAATTTGCTTGTTGTGATGTTGTATTTTTCGTTTGGAAGATTATTATGAGCGTTTTTTTTGCGACTATCTTTTTTGTTATCTTGATTATCGCTTATTTGCTAAATATTTTAAGCTTGCCCGGTAACTGGGTTGTTATCGCCCTGATGTTATTATGGTTTAGCTTAACATCTTGGACGTTGAGTACAAACTTTTTTATTGCAACAATAATTGCTGCCACTATCGGTGAAGTATTAGAATTTATTACTCAATATTTTGCTTCAAAGCGATATGGAAGCTCTGGTTCGGGGTCTCTCGGTGGTTTTATCGGCTCTATAGTCGGTGCTGTTTTGGGTGCCGGATTTTTACTCGGTTTTGGAGCTTTATTAGGAGGCTTGGCGGGTGCTTATCTTGGCTGTCTGGCTGTGGAAATGTTTAAAGACCGCCCTATACACGAAGCTCGCGAGGCTGCCTTTGGAAACTTTTTGGGTAAATTCTTCGGGCTTTCTCTAAAACTTGCTTGCGGAGTTTTTATTTTACAACGTTCTTTTCAAGTATTGTTTGCTTAAACTCCCCAAAAACATCCTTGAAATTATCGCAACTTAATTTTCTTTTTTTATCATGACAAAAACACAAAAATATCACGCTGTCTCTCTGTTTTCAGGAGGCTTAGACAGTATTGTCGCAACAAGAACCATCATGGAACAGGGCTTATCGGTTCTTTGTCTGCATTTTTATAGCCCATTTTTCGGTAAACCACATAAAATTAAAGAGTGGGAACGCCTCTATAAGCTGAAAATTAAAACCATTGATGTCGGCGATGAATATGTCGAAATGCTTTTAAATCAGCCCAAACACGGCTTTGGTAGCGGGCTAAACCCTTGTGTTGATTGTAAAATATTGATGCTTTCCAAGGCAAAAGAAATTATGGAAAACTTGGGCGCAGAGTTTATTATTTCAGGAGAGGTGGTCGGACAACGCCCGATGTCTCAACGCAGTGATACCTTGCATATAATTCGTAGAGACGCAGAGGTTGAAAATATACTCTTGCGTCCTTTATGTGTTCAAGCTTATAAACCAATAGCCGCCGAAGAAAGCGGGCTAGTTAACCGCGACCTTTTACATAAATTTTATGGTAGGGGGCGCAGTGATCAAATAGCCTTGGCGAAAAAGCTCGAAATTACAACAATTCCTAATGCTGCCGGCGGTTGTTTGTTGACGGAAAAAGAAAATGTTAAACGTTACAGATATTTAATATCTCGCTTAGGAAAACCCCAAAGCAGTGATTTTTATCTGGCGAACCTCGGTCGCCAATATTGGTATGATAAAGCTAAAAGCCATGAAGAGAATCAACTTTTGGACTATAAATTTCCGGTTTCGCTCACGTTTGAGACCGATCAATGGTTTTGTGTCGGGCGTAATCAATATGATAATCAAGATATTTTAAAATATCTGACTGATGCTGATCTTTTGTTTAAAATAGTGGGTTTTGCCGCTCCGTTAAGTGTATGTCGACTTCTTGGCGAAGAAAACTTAAGCGACCTGCAAAAATTAGCGAGTTTTGCCCTAACTTTTTCACCAAAAGCCACAGCTTGGTCAAAAGAACATAATAGCCCGATAACAGTTCGTATTTTAACTAAAAAAGAAGTAGAAGAGGCAAGGAAAATTTCCGAACACATGCCCGGCGGACGTGAATTTTTGGTTTATCCTTTGGGTAATTAATTTTTCTGGTAAAATTAGAGTTTTTTTATGGTCTTAATGAGGTATGCGAATTATATTTTAACGCTTACTTTTTGCAAAACAATTTATTATCTTCAAAGCTAAGTATAGAGAGATGTTAAACAATAAAGTTTATTTTATCGGAGCCGGTCCCGGAGACCCCGAACTCATTACCGTAAAAGGGCAACGCCTAATTCAACAGGCTGATTTAATTATATATACAGGTTCGTTGGTTCCTAAAGAAGTTTTAATGTGGGCTTCGCCGAAAGCAACGGTTATTAATTCCGCCTCGCTTGATTTAAACGAACTTTGCAAGCTTATGATAAACGGAGTCAAAGAGGGCAAACTTGTCGCCAGAGTGCAAACGGGCGACCCAAGTTTATATGGTGCAATTCAAGAACAAATTAGTGAACTTAATCGGGCAGATATTCGATGGGAAATTGTTCCGGGTGTAAGTTCGGCTTTTGCCGCCGCCGCAGCAGCAGGTATTTCTTTTACCTTACCCGAATTAACTCAAAGCCTTATTTTTACACGTTTGGAAGGACGCACTCCAAGCCCTGAATCTGAACAGTTACACCTGCTTGCACAACATAAAACCAGTATGGCAATTTATCTTTCGGCGGGGCATCAAAAAAGATTGAAAGAAGAGCTAAAAAAAGCCAAACTTCCCGACGAAACGCCAATTATTGCGGTTTATTGTGCGAGTCAACCAGAACAAAAAATAATTTATACCACGCTCTTAAACTTGGAAGAAGACACAAAAGATTTGGTTAAACAAACTATCTTTTTAATACTTCCCGCTCATTTAAAAGAAAAAGAGGCCGCCCTTTCTCGCTTGTATGCCACCGAATTTCAACACGCTTTTCGGCAAAAATAAGCATTTTTAACGTCTTAAGCTCGCCCTTATTCTAATTATAAATATTATTTGTTGTAAAAGCTTGATATTCTATAATAAATTTATTATAATATCTTACTTTAATCGCCTTGTAGCAGTAAATAATATATGGAAAAAAATTATATTTGTGTTGTCGGACTGGGGGTCAAAAATTCTAAATTGGGTTGCCACCCCGATTTCTCCGCCGTTGCGTCAAAAATTATTGCGGAAGCAGATATTTTGGCGGGCGGACGTGAACAGCTAAGTTATTTTGCAAATCACAGTGCCGAACAAGTTGTCATGACAAAAAATTTAAACGGTTTTTTTTCAACTTTAGAAGAACACTATAAACAAAACAAAAAAGTTGTCGTATTGGCAGACGGCGACCCTTTGTGTTTTGGGATAGGCACACGCATTAAAGAATATTTTGGTCTTGAAATGGTAAAATTTTTTCCAAATATTTCAAGTATCCAAGCTTTGATGGCGTTTTTAGGGTTAAACTTACCTGATTTAACTTTTGTCAGTTTACACGGACGCAACAGTTGGAACGAATTTGATATTGCTTTAAATACCAATAAAACCATAGTGCTTTTTACCGATAGATTTTCTACACCTAAAGTTGTGGCAAATTATATGCTTGAACGTGGTGCAGACTGTTTTATTTGTCATGTTTGCGAAGAGCTTGAAGAAACAGCTCAAGGTTTTATACCCAAAAAATATTTTAAGGCATCAGTCATTGAAACCGCACAAAACAACGATTTTTTGCACGTGGAAAGTATAACGGGTTATGCATGTAAACGTATTTTGGTTTTTGAACCAACACCGAGACAGGAGCTTCGCCCTACTTTGATTCCGGGGCAGCCAAGCTATATGTTTGCATCATATAAGACAGCCGTTATGTCAGGTTTTATGACCCGTAACGTTGCTTGTTCCATTTTAAGACCGGAACCGCAACATCTGGTTTGGGACTTGGGAGCCGGTTCGGGCGGTATGTCTATTGAAATTGCCGCTCATGTTCCACGCGGTCGGGTTATTTCCGTTGAGAAAAAAACCGAACAGCTGGCAAACCTTTATGAAAACCGAAAAAAGTTTACGGCAACCAACCTTGAAATTATAGAGGGAACTTTTCCCGAGTGTTTAGTTTTGCCTACTTTTCTAAACCAACCCGATAGAATTTTTATCGGCGGTGGTTTTGGTCCAAACAATTGCAAAAACAAAGAAAACGCTTTCGTTTTATTTCGTAAAATTTGGGATTGCTTAAAAGACAATGGAAGGCTGGTTGCTACTTGTGTTTTGCTTGAAACTCTGATTTTATTGCAAGAATGCTTTAACGAAATTAATGTAATCCCCGATGTTTTTAATATAAACACGAGCCAAGCTTTGGCCCTTGCCGGGGGTATGCGTTTTGTTGCCGATAACCCCGTGTTTATTGTCGCCTCAACTAAAATATCAACCCAACAAGACGACCCTTTATCTCATAGGGCATATTAAGAGCCAAGGTTATTACAAAGTATTTTTGAAATAAGAGTATTGTAAGGCTCCGTTTTGCGTACTTTTATCATCGTTTTATGCTTTGTATGTGCATAATATAAAACGTCTTAAGCCGTAAAAACACTCATTTTACAGTTTTTTCTTTTTTTGGGAATATTCCCGAACCACGCCCCGCAAGCTTCTTTCTGGCACTAGCAGGCAAAGCCAGCCTAGTGTCATATTATTTCGAGGGTTTCACCCCCGAACCCCCAAATCCACAGGCAGGCAAAGCCTACCTGTGTCTTTATCTCTCGTATTTTTTTTGCTGAGACTATTGTGCAATAGTCTAAAAATATAAAAACCGAATGTAATGCTGTTTTATTTCAACAAAAAACTCTTTTTACTTGATAAAATCTGTAAAACGGCTATCTTATTCAAGAACAATAAAATGTTTCATAACGGTCAAAAAATCAAAATAGTTTAACTATCTTATTAAACTTATATTGTCGTTAATTTTATAAATCAAGGCTAAGCTAATAATGTTGATTCTAACCCGTCGTGCAGGAGAGAGTATTTTTATCGGTGATGATGTTCATATCACCATTCTCAGCGTGCATGGCAAACAAGTAAAGCTCGGTTTAGAACTGCCCCGTGATATGATTGTATATCGCGAAGAATTATATCAAAAAATTAAAGAAGAAAACCGTTCAGCACTTGAATTTAACCCTTCTGACCTTTTGGAAGCTCCCGAATTATGGCAAACAGCAACAAAAAAGAAATAGAAACCAGATTAGGCAAAAGAACTATTACCTTAGATAAAATAATTACCTTTCCGCGTGGTATTATCGGGTATGAGGAAAAAAGAGAATTTACTCTTTTACAACTTAAAGAAGATGCACCTTTCTTGCTTTTACAAAGCACGGAAGACTCACAGCTTGGTTTTTTGGTCTGTGATCCTTTTAGCTTTTTTAACGATTATCAAATAAAAGTCGGTGATGCAGAACAACTTTTATTACAAATAGAAAGAGTTGACCAAGTCGCCGTACTTTGTACGGTTACTATTCCCTTAGGTAAACCCGAAGATATTTCAATTAATTTAAGCGGCCCGATTTTAATTAACCACGAAGCCCATATCGGGTTGCAAGTTCCACAGGTAGAAACTAAATATCAATCAAGAATTTACCTGAATAAACTAAATAAACTAACAGATTAATCGGCTTAACAACCGCTAATCAACAATATTCTTAATCTGACGCAAATTGGGTTTGCCATGCAAAAAATCATAGTCGGTGTAAGCGGTGCAAGCGGAATGCCTTTTGCTTTTTCCTTGTTAACCTCTTTAAAAAAACTTGATATCCAAATCCACTTAATTGTCTCTGACTCTGCGAAACAAGTTTTAGCTCTTGAACACGACCAAGATTATACCGAAGACAAACTAAAACAACTGGCAGATTGCGTTTACTCAATTAATAATATGGGGGCGGCGATTGCTAGCGGATCATGGGGATATTCCAATAAAGCAAAAAATCAAGGCTCTTGTTTGGGAATGGTGATTTGCCCTTGCTCAATGAGTTCTCTGGCAAGTATCGCCCACGGAATAAACTCAAACCTTTTACACAGAGCCGCCGACGTAACCTTGAAAGAAAGACGTAAATTGGTTCTTGTTCCGAGAGAAACCCCTTTTTCTAGCCTTCATTTAGAAAATATGTTAAAATTAAGTGGGCTTGGTGCTGTAATTATGCCACCTTGTTTGGCTTTTTATACCCAAAAACCTCAAAGCGAAAAGCAAAAATCAGATAATAATCAAGAGCTTAATGACTTGATACAAAACTTTTCCGGGCGTGTTTTAGATCAATTTGGCATTGAACACGACCTTTGTTCTCGTTGGGGTTTATAAAAATCAAAAAACAATTAAGTATGATTGACAGGAGGCGAAAAAATGTCTCAAACAGCTTCTGAAATGATTTTAAGCTTTATTTATAGTCCTGAGTTGAGTTATAGCGAGCTTTTAGAAACCGAAAGCGTTTTAAAAGAAGAGTTGGCGGAATTATTGTCTAAATATAATGCCTTTCACCTGCTTTATGAAACAAGCGGTGATACTTTTAAGGTGCAATGTTCGTTTAATGAATACAACACAGAGTTTTGCAGAGAGTTTGCCCGTGAACTTTTAGAAATTTTACACCAACAAATAGAAGCAAAAATAATTTTTGTCGATAAAGAAGCTCATAGCGTTATTGCTTTTACGCTCTTTAATCATAATTGTGAGGAATTACAGCTAAATATTCCGCACAGCAAGAGTTTTGAGGCTTTATTGGTAAAATAGCCAATTTTTTGTTATTATTAATAAAAAGAGTATTTCAAGACTAGGTTTTATGTCCTTTTGCATCTTTTTATGCGTAGCATAAAACGTCTTAAGCCACAAAAAAACTAATTTTACAGGAAAATTAATTTTTCCCTTGTTTATTTGCCAAAAAAATATCCGAAAAAAGTTTGACATTAATTTTATTATTGTGTAAAAGATGTCTCTTATGGCGGATGTAGCTCAGTTGGTAGAGCACCTGGTTGTGGCCCTGGTTGCCGTGGGTTCAATCCCCATCATTCGCCCCATATTTTACCCCTACATTGTTTAAACGTTGTGTAAAAACAAGCGTTTATAAAAATGTAGGGGTTTCGTTATATTTATAATGCAATTCAAAAGACAAAAATAAACTTTATTAGAGTTGAATAAATATACTATAATTAACACTTAAATTTTTTTTAATTTTAATTCCCTTTAAACCTTGTTTCCCAAACCGCAAAGAGCAATATGATGAATATAACTACTGAAAATAAAACAACAACGCTTCAAATAAACGATATGATAGAACTTGATATTACCGCTTTGGCAGTAGGCGGACGTGGCGTTGCCAGATATAACGGCATGGTTTTTTTCGTTGAGCAAGCTCTTCCGGGTCAAAAAGTTTTGGCAAAAATCACCGTTCTTAAACCCAGAATGGGCGAAGCAGAGCTTATGCAGGTTATTAAACCAAGCCAACATGAAAGCGCTCCTTTATGCAAGCATTTTGGAGCTTGCGGTGGTTGCGACTGGCAAACACTTGAATATAATCAACAATTATTCTGGAAGAAACAAATATTTATTGACTGCTTAACTCGTATTGGTAAATACACCAACCAAGAAATAGACAAGCTTAATCTACAACTACCTTTGGCTTCTCCAAAGCGTGAATTTTTTCGTAACAAAATGGAATTTGCCTTTTCCGAAGCTTCCAACAACACACAGAATGAACAGGGCGAACAAGATGAAAAGAAATCACGCCCTTTAGTCGGTTTAAAACAAAGATTTTCACACAACGTGGAAGAAATTACCGATTGCAAACTCCAAACGCCTTTGACCATGAGAATTTTGGAATTAACCAGAGAATGGCTTGATGAAGAAGTTAAAAAAGGGCACAGATTAAACGCTTGGGTAGAAAATTTTGATAAAAAAAATAATTCAAAACATTACCCTAAACAAGATCATGCCAAGGCTCAAGCCTTGTTGCGCCATTTGGTCGTGCGTGAACCCGAGTTATGTTTGCAAACAGAACAAGCTGAACAAAAACAATGTTTGGTCGAATTAATCACAACTCCGTTTCATCTTAGAGAAGCAAGTTTATTTAAACGCTTAGGGCTTAAATTGCTTAATGTTTTAGCCCAAGAATATGGCGATAGTTTAAGCTTTGGCTTTATCCATTCCGTGCGTGCCGACAAAGCCTCTGTTGCCCAAGGTGAAAAAATCGTCCAAAGTTTTGGGACTTTGCTTTTAAAAGAAAAACTCGGTGATATAACTTTACAGTTTGACGCTCGTTCTTTTATGCAAACCAATACAGGTCTTAGTAATCTGCTTATCAACAAAGCCAAAGACTTGTGTCTGGATTTATTGCCAAGTTCGGCGGTAATTTGGGACTTATATTGCGGAGTCGGAACTTTTGCCTTAAGTTTTGCTCAGGCATTTCAAGAAAAAAACTGTTCTTGCGAAATATTTGGAATGGAACTCGCTCCGGCCTCTATTTTTCATGCCAAAGAAAACGCAAAAAACAATAATCTCGATAACTGCACGTTTTTACAGGCAAATGCTGAAACCACATTAAAAAATAAAAAGCTTTTAAGCTCTTGGACAAAACCTGACTTAGTCTTTTTAGACCCACCTCGTACAGGTATAAAAGAAAGTCTTTGTCAAGAATTGCTTCAGCTTGCTCCGCAATATATTTGTTGTGTGTCTTGTTATCCTGCCACTTTAGCCAGAGACTTAAATCATCTCAAATCAAAGTATACGCTTGTTTCAGCCGAAGTTTTCGATATGTTTCCTCATTCAAGTCATCTTGAGAGCTTGGTATTATTAAAACGCAAGATTTAAGGGTTTGAAACTATTAAAGAATAAACGCTAGTCGGTTTTCTAAAAAATACTCCAAAGCTTATGCAAAATAGAGTGTTGCAAACGTTTTGGCTTAAAAAAACTTTTTATAAACCCGAAACAACAACCAAGTCATTATCGTCTAAAAAATTCAAGGCTGTTTTTAACTCTTCGAGAGTCAATTTTTTATCATCTAACAAAATTTGTTGATAGTCTTGAGGCTCGGCATCATTAATAAGTTCTTTCAAACGCTTGGCTTCCAAATATATTCCTTTTTTCAAAAAGTGAGAATAAAGACTCTGGGCTAAACCAAAAAGAGCTAACTCTATTTGAATGGTTTCGTTTGCGAAACGGTTTTGGTGTAACCCCTGGTCTTTGCCCTGATCCTTGCTTGAGCTTTGCCCTGAATTTTGCCCTGAGTTTTGCATTGTCTCTTGACTTATCCCAGAACGATAGTCTTTAAGCGGGCTTTTTCGTCTCATGCAAATACCTGAAATTCCGGGTAAACCGTCTGCCAATACAAGACGATTATCTTCATATACAAGGTTTAGGGTTAAATCGTCTAAGGGGTGTCCTTGCAAAAAAACCGCTTCTATGTGTTTTTCAAGATACTTCGGGGCGAGTGAAAAGTCTTGGGTGATAACCTGGTACGGAGTTTTCCCCGCAATTATTTTAACTTTTACCCCTTTTTGAAAGAGTAGTGGAATACGCCAATCTGTGGTCTCTAAAGCTAATTTCATGCCACGATCCTTTTTTATTTAAGTTCAGGTTATACTTGTTTATTTCAAACTATATGATTAAGATAGAAAACAAGTTAAAAGTTTGTACTGAATACGGCGCGTAGGAGAATAGTTTTGTTTGAACCGTCAAAATGTTGGGTTTTGTGGGACGCATCGCAACTTTGGGGAATCTTGGTGATCCACGCCCTCAAAGCCTTTGATATTCCCTTTAGAGTTGTCTCAATAAAAGAAATAACCCAAGAATTGAACTCTGACAAGAGACCAAACTTATTAATAGTTCCCGGCGGAACAGCCAGATTAAAAAGCCAAGCTTTGGGTCAAACAGGTAAACAGGCGATCTTAAGCTTTGTTGCAACAGGCGGAAATTATTTAGGTTTTTGCGGTGGAGCCGGGCTTGGTTTAAACAATAAAAACACTTTGGGGCTTTGTCCTTGGGAACGTGAAACTATCGCCGACCGTTTGCAACATTTGGTAAGTGGCTATATGCTCACTGATTTAAACCATCAACATGAACTTGTTCCCAAAACAATAAAAAACGCACCTGACGCAAGCCAAACTTGTTCCCCATTACCGATTTGGTATCCCGGACGCTTTGGAACAAACACAAGCCACACAAATTTCAATCAAAATAACCCAATAAACCAATCAAAAGTTGAAGTTCTCGCCGCTTACAATAGTGCCGGACCAGATTTCAGAGTCGCCGACCTCGCTTTAAGCTCTCTTCCAAAAGGGACTTTACAGGCTTGGGAAAAAGAATACGGAATTTGTATCGGTAGCGGTTTTATGCAACAGCAACCTTGTATTGTACATGGAAAATATGGACAAGGTTCTTATACTTTAAGTTATAGCCACTTGGAAACGCCGGCTTCCCCCTCGGCAAATCTGTTTTTTTCACATCTTTTGGAAAAACTAGCCGAGTTAAAAGTAGGGCAGAATATTATAGAAAAATGGAATATCGCCGAAATGCCACTTGTTTGGCATGAAAAAACATTGGAAAAAGCACGGTTGATAATCCAAGATTTATTTAATTTGGGTTTTGAACATTATCTCTTTTACGAGCGTTCAAGTTGGCTTATTGGTTGGAAAACCGGAATACCCGGAGCAAATATGAATAACCTGCGAATTGCTTTGGCGGTTTTATTATCAGAAGAACCCAGTCAAGCCATGTTGAAAAAATGGTCTGAGTTAAAACACGAATTTGAAACCGATTTGGAATTATTTCATAAAAACGTTACGCATCTTTTATTGGCTGAACGCCTCGCCGGAACTTTAGCAAAAACTGCCCCCGAAGCCATACGTTTAGCAGAATTACAGGCAAAACGCCTTGAACTTTTCGGCCACCCCATGGAAGGCGGAGGTTTATATTTAAAACTCTGGACTAAGCTTGACGCTCTTTTGCGTGCAAAATGGATTAACTAAAGCTTATGGAAAAAAACTCGACTCAACCCGCCAAAAAAGACACCACAAAAAAAAATAAAAAAAACTTGAAAGAAGGTTTTACTACGGGAACAGCGAGTTCTGCCGCCGCCGGAGCCGCCGCTTGGGCTTTGTTTTATCACAAACAACTTAAGGAATATCCAACTTTAGTTCCGCCTTTTACTCTAAAAAAAGAGGAAGTTTTTAAAGAGCAAAATCATTTTGTATATATTCCGGCAAATGAAAAGCGTTTAACAATTCCTATTCATAAGGTTCACTGTGAAAATTTGGAAGATGGAACTTTTATCGCTTCGGCAACTGTTGTTAAAGACGGTGGTGATGACCCTGATGTAACTCACAATGCCAAAATAGAGGCAAAAGTTTTTTTGTTTGAGCTTGATTTAAAAGCTACTCCTGCGGAAAATTTAGATAAAATACAACAAAAAGCCGAAAAAAACGGAGCTAAAAGTCGCCCGATCTGTTTAGAAAACAATATATTTCTATTTGCAGGAACAGGAGTCGGCATTGCAAGCTTGCCGGGTTTACCGATTGAGGTCGGAGAACCGGCGATTAACCCTGATCCCCGCATGCAAATTGCGGCAACTCTGAGCGAAGTTAGAGACTCTTTTTTTACAAACGACAAAGCTCAAGACAATCAAAGAGAACACCAAGAAGCTTTCTCAAGCTTGGTGGCGATAATCAGCGTTGAAAACGGCGAACAAATCGCAACAAAAACACTTAACCCAAAGCTTGGCATTGTTGGCGGAATTTCTATTTTAGGCACAAGGGGAACGGTTAAACCCTTTAGCCATGAAGCTTGGGAACATTCAATAATACAGGCACTAAAAGTAAATAAAGCCCTCGGTGCGGAAACTGTGGTTTTGTGTACGGGCAGACGCAGTGAAGAACTTATCCAAAAAAAATACCCGGAATTAATTCCTCAAGCCTTTATTCAAGCCGCCGATTATGTCGGTTCGGCGTTAAAAGAGTCTGCCTCACAAGGCTTTAAAAAAATAGTTTGGGCATGTTTCTGGGGTAAACTAGTTAAATTAGCTCAAGGTTTTGAAAATACTCACGCCCATCGTAATAACTTGGAATTAAACTTTTTAACCGATAAGTTAAGTTCTATCATCAAAGAACCAATCAATAGTCCTGATGAAATGGCGTGCAAACAAGACCTTAAAATACTTGAGCAAAAAATAAAAACTGCCAATACGGCAAGAGAAGCTCTTGTCTATATTAAAGAAAGCAACCAAGATATTGCCAAAAGGCTTATTGAATTTGTGGGATCATCTGCATTTAACCATGCCTCAAAAATAATTTTTTCTGAAAAAAACAAAAATAACCTTGCTTTGAACTTTGAGCTAATTTGTTTTGATTTTGACGGAACTGTTTTATTTCAACAAGAAAAGTCGTTCATGAATTAAAATCGTAAAAAAAGCCACAGTAAAAAAATACCGTGGCTTCTTATATTTTTATTTAATCAAAATTATGGTTTGGAAGAATCAGCTAAAGGCAGTCTTGTTAAAACAGACGGCATAATTGCAGCTCCGCCTCCGTCTCTATTCACCAAAAGCCCTCTGGCTTCTTGATCTAGAGGAATAGTAACAGTCGCCATACCCAAAACTTCATTTCCGTTTGCTTGCACCATTCTTACATTAAAGCGGATATTGTTACGAGTAGTCGTATAAGTTCCGACTAAAACGCCCATTACATTCGCTCTATTGGAACGTAGCAAAGAAGCTTTACGAGATAGTATCAATTCTGTTTTTTCCGGATCAATCAAAACATTTGACCCCATACGCACGTCGTTAACGTGGTAACCGGCTTGAACAAACCAACGAGCCATTTCTTCGGCAACTTGACGAGATAAGGGGTTTGTTTGTTCCAAGTTATTAATATCGGCAGGTACGGTAACAATCATTGAAAAACCGTCTGCTCCGCCGCCTTCAGATTTACCCATACCGCCTGAAATTTGGCGGTCTATTTGTCTTGCCAACGCTGAACCGGCTTTAGGAACTATTCCAAAATTTGGAATTTCCTGCATGGGAGCATCAGTTGCTCCTACCTTTTGAACATTGGTTAAAATCAAATAAAATCCCATTGTTACACAAAGTATTGTAAAAATTCCCAGTGCCAAATAAGATGTTCGTGAAGATGAGAAAAAAGACATATAAAACTCCGCTGATTGTTCGTTTTTTTTTGAACGCATTAACAATTTTAAGACATTTTTTAACGCATTGTTTTAATCATAAGGTCAACAGAATGTAGTTCTTCTGCTAATAAATCATTTAGATCAGGGTTACGATTTGCACTAAGTGCGAGCAAGTAATGTTCTTTTGCCAATTCATAACGCCCTTCTGACGCAAAGGTTCTGGCTCTTTCAATATTGGTAACCGTTTCAGGGCTATAAGGCAGCGATGTTAAGTTGTTCGGAGTATTGGAACAAGCCGTTAAAAACATCAAACAGCTTAACCCTAGAATTAATAAGATTTTTTTATACATTGGTTGCTCCCTTAATGAATATCCTGACCAAGGTCAAAAGGACTAGACGCATTTGGTGTTGTCTGTTTTGGGGCCGGTCTTGGAAAGGCTCTTATGCCAACGCCCACCGCCTGAGCACTACTGCTACGTCTTGCGATCATTGCACGGCTCACCGGAGTTTGTTCAAAAACCAAATTAGCAGAGCGAATAATTGACTGCGTTTTTCCGTCAACCAAACTGGCGTTCAACATTACCGCATCTTTCGTGGAAAAATAATTACCTACAACAACAAGCGTATTTGCTCTATTGATTGCTTTAGTTTTCTTACGACGAGATAAAGCCCTTTCACCAACTCCCTCTGTCATGCGAATACTTTTATCTAGGCGATATTCTTTAACATTCATTCCACGTTGATTAAACTCAAAAAATAGTTGTTCGGCAATATAACGCCCAAAAGACGAAGTCATATCAAAATTATCTTGAGTAACAAAAGCCGTTGGTAAAATTACGCTGTTTTGTAAGCTTGATGGTAAATCTTGAGTTAATTGTTCCGCTAACTCTCTTACTTTTAACTTAATTTCACGGGCATCAATATATCTTGGGTTGAGTGGTTTAATTTCCTGACCGGGTTGAAATAAAACTCCGCCCCTGCCATCAGGCAAAAAGTAACCGGTATAGTTTCTATCTATAATATTCGCCGTAGTCCTTACTCCGTTTATATGAGCACGAACGCTACCGTCTGTGCTGACCACGGCACCCGGATCAACTTGAGTTCTGTCTCCGCTTTGTACTTGTTGCCCGGAAGAACCAAAGACCTCGGTTTGTGCTGAAACTTGGCTATTAAAAGGCATCAAGACAGAACATAAAATCATTATTTTCAAAAAACTGCTTCTCATTGTTACTCCTTGATTCTGCTATATTATCAACTAATATAGTGTGGGGCTGTTTAACGATTGCATTTAAAATTGATACAATCATAATAAGTTTTTTAAACTGTCTTTATACGCTTATTACATACTTATTGTATTGATGTATAAAACACCTGCCAAATCAACAAGGCAGTTTTTACCCCTTTGTCAAAACAAAGCAAAAATAATGCCAAAAAAAAACTAACGCAACCATTTAAGTTAAAATAATCTAAAACTTAAAAAGCGACGTTAGCTTTAAAATAAACAAAACAAAAAACTATATCTTAAAAAGTTCGGCTTCTTCAGTTAATAAACGTTCGGCTATCTTTTTAGTATCAACAGTATAAGTTCCATCAGCTATTTTTTTGCGAATTGCTTCAACTTTTGCTTCCCTGACTTCGGGTGCACTCATAGCAGCTTGAAAAGCTTCGGTACGCAAACGACCTTCGCTCGATAAACTTACTTTATCGCTTGAGCCTGAGTTATTTGTTTTAGCTTGAGCAGCTTTTCTTTGTTGCAATTCCATTTTTTCAAGACTGGCACGCAACGGACTAAATTCATTGATATAATTTTTGATTTCCATGATACACCTCCCCAGGTGAAATCAACTCGTGATCAGAACAAATTTTTGACAAGTAAAATATGTAAAAGCAAATTTAATACCAAGCTGGCAAATGGTTTTAAATCATAGCATTGTAGCATTAACTTTTTCGAGAGTAATTCTCCACAAACGATCTAATAAATTATGTTTCGCATCAAAGTTTAAAGGCGTATTGCCTTCGGGTGTTTCTTGTAATACTTCAATATCATAACCAAGCGGAGGGAACTTAAAGGTAAGTCTAAGACCAACTTCTTTTTCAAGAGTTTCTCGAACTTCTTTTACAATAGAATTTTCGTCTCCCGCCATTAAAATATTTTCAATAATCTCTTTTGCCACCCTTTCAACAAGCTGTCTGCGTTTTTCTTGCTTAAGCTTAACGTCATCTTTTATCTCTGAACCATATAAGTCATTGCGATAACGAGCAATACGACGACCATTAATCAACTGGCGATCATAATGTTGTAACATATTACGAATATAGAACGACTTATTTTCCACGTTAAACTTCTCCTTAATCTTCTTATCGTCTCCTCATATTAAAAACTTTAGGGCAAAATAATAAAAAAATCAGAAAAGTTTAGGAACAAAAATCATATCGTCAACTCTCTCAAAAATATTAGACCAAAATAATAAAAAGCAAAAGTCTTTATTAACAGAAAGAACAGAAATAAAGGCTATTGCTTATATTTGTTTAATAGTGCATTATAGATTCAAGACTATTTCGCAATAGTCTCAAAGTGGTTTTTGTGAAAAGACACTTCAAAAAACACGCATAAAGAAAGCGAATAGAGCTTTTCGGATAGTTTACCCGTGTATCTCAGAAAATATAAAATCAAATTAATGCCTGTAAAATTAAATTTTTGTGTCTTAAGAGCTTTTATGCTATGTAGATACAGGGCATAAAACGATTACAAAAATACAAAAAACCAAGTTTTGCAATGGTTTTTATTCAGCTAAAATACAATATTGCTAAGTAAAGCCTTATTATTTAAACGCATAACAGACTAAAAACAAAGGATAAAAACATGTTGACTCTTTTAAAAAACAATATGCCAATAGTCTTAGCCTCCGGCTCTTTAAGACGCAGAGATTTTTTAAATAATCTGGGTCTTAAATTTAAAGCAATAGCTCCAAGAACCGAAGTTCTTCCAAATATAAACGAAGAGGCCACAAGTTATTCTATTCGTTGTTGCACCGAAAAAGCCAATTATGTTTCAGAGGATATTCAAAGATCAAACCTCAGCAACAAAGAAGAATTATTACAAGCAGCTATTATTTCCGCCGATACACTTATTCATTATAATGGAGAAATTATCGGGAAGCCAACAAGTGCTGAAGACAACTATAATATCCTTTGCAAACTCGCAGGCAACACCCACGAAGTCATCAGCTCTTTTGCTATTCTTCTCCCCAATAAACAGCTTATTACCAATTGTGATATTACAAAAGTTACTTTTTGGGATTGTCCTAAAGAACTTTTGCGAGCTTATGCCAATAGCTCTGAGGGAATGGACAAAGCCGGTGGATATGCGATACAACTTGGCGGTGCTTTTTTAAGTTCAAAAATCGAAGGTTCAATCACAACCGTAATTGCCATGCCACTCTCAAAGCTAGTCAAATCGCTATTAAAACATAATATTGTAAAAACCGTAGTATAATCTTAAAGAATTTAGCAAAAACAAAATATAATATTTATTTTTTCTCACACAAAAATAAATATACTATTTATGTTGACTAGACCAATAAATATTATAAAGATGTTCAACGTGCATCAAGAAAACTGTTTATTTTATAATAAAAAGTCTTTAAAGTATTTTCTTGTTTTCAATAGTTAAGTTTTTTACATTTATATAATAAGGATAAAATCTATGTTAAACAATGCTTCTATTTTAATCACAGGTGGAACAGGCTCTTTTGGAAACGCTTGTGTCGAGGCAATTTTAAATAACTATAAGCCAAGAAGGCTGATTATTTTCAGTCGAGACGAACTTAAACAGTTCGAAATGAACCAACGCTTTTCAACTGCAGATTATGATTGTTTGCGTTATTTTATCGGTGATGTAAGAGACAAAGAAAGAGTCTCTATCGCTTTGAAAGACGTTGATGTGGTTATTCATGCCGCCGCAATGAAACACGTTCCGGCTTCCGAATATAACCCAACCGAAGCGATTAAAACCAATATTGTTGGTGCTACCAATATTATTGATGCCGCTTCCGAACGTGGCGTTTCTAGGGTTGTTGCCTTAAGCACAGACAAGGCTGTTAACCCGGTTAACCTTTATGGAGCAACCAAGCTTTGTTCCGATAAGCTGTTTGTTGCCGCTAACGCTTATACCGGCTGTAAAACAAAATTTTCAGTGGTGCGTTACGGAAACGTTATGGGCAGTCGCGGTAGCGTTATTCCTTTTTTTGCCAAGAAAAAAGCCGAGGGCGTTTTACCTATTACCGACCCACGCATGACCAGATTTTGGATCAGCCTCGAAGACGGCGTTGAACTCGTTTTAAATACCGTTAAAAACGCTTTTGGTGGCGAAATTATGGTTCCTAAAATTCCTAGTATGAATATTATGGACTTGGCGGAAGCAATGGCTCCGGGTTGTCCGACTAAAATTGTCGGTATAAGAGCGGGCGAAAAAATACATGAATGTATGATTCCGGCTGAAGATTCTCGTCATACTGTTGATATTGGACAATATTACGTTATCTTGCCCGATACGGAAATCTTTAATTATCAAGGCGATGCCAAAAATGCACCAAGAGTTTCCGAAGGCTTTGAATATGATTCAGGCACAAACGATTGGTGGCTAACAATTGAAGAAATGCGTACTTTGTTGACAACTATGGGATATATTAAATAAATATGAGTGATTCATCTAGCCTACCCTTTATTCCATACGGAAAACAATGGATTGACGAAGACGACATTTCTGCCGTGGTTGAAGTGTTGCGTTCAGATTGGCTCACAACCGGACCAAAAGTAACAGAGTTTGAAAACGCTGTTGCCGCTTTTTGCGGAGCAAAACACGCCGCGTCTTATGCCAACGGAACAGCCGCCTTACACGGGGCTTTGTTTGCCCTTGGTATAAAAAAAGACGACGAGGTAATCGTTCCAACTCTGACTTTTGCCGCTTCTTCCAATGCCGTTTTATTTCTCGGTGCAAAACCTGTTTTTGCCGATGTTGACCCTGATACTTTGCTTATTGACCCTAAAAAAATAGAAGCGTTGATTACGCCCAAAACCAAGGCGATAATCGGCGTTGACTATGCCGGTCAACCTTGCGATTGGGTCGCCCTTCAAGCTATCGCCAAAAAACATAAGCTAAAACTTTTGGCTGATGCTTGTCATTCTATAGGTGGAGAGTTTAACTCTAAAAAAGTCGGAACGTTAGCAGATATAACGGTTTTTAGCTTTCACCCGGTCAAACAACTGACTACGGGCGAAGGCGGAATGGCCCTGACTGATTCCGATGAATATGCCGAACGTTTACGCCTTTTTAGAGGGCACGGCATCACTAGCGACCACCGCCAAAGAGAAAAAACAGGGGCGTGGTTTTACGAGATGCAAGAACTTGGCTATAACTATCGCCTAACAGACATACAATCAGCTTTAGGTCTTTCACAGCTCAAAAAACTACCTGCTTTTTTAAAAAAACGTAGAGAACTCGCAAAATATTACGATCAAGCTTTTTTAGGTTCAGAAGACATAAAACCGCTTAAAACCGATAAAAATGCCTTGCACGCATATCATCTTTATGTTGTGCGAGTGCCTGAGCGAGATAAAGTTTTTAAGATATTAAGAGAAAGAGGCATAGGTTGTAACGTCCATTATATCCCCGTTCACCTTCACCCTTACTATCAAAGAGAACAAGGCACAAAAATTGGTCTTTGTCCTGTTGCCGAAGAGGCATACGGAAAAATAATCACCTTGCCTTTACATTACAGCCTAAGCGAAAAAGACCTTGAAAGAGTAGTCTGCGAACTTAAAAACGCTATTAAAGCTTAACTCTATTTCATAAAACCCTTTACCAGAAGTGGAAAATATCCACCGCCTACTATTAAATGAATAGCTTATTTTCCACTTCTATCCGCATTTTTAAAGAAGAGACACGACATAGTTTAAGAGTTTTTTATAAATTAGTAACTATGGTCTTACCCGTTATTATTTTAGTTAAAATAGCCACCGAACTGAAACTGATAAATTATCTTGCCCTGCCTTTAGAACCAATTATGAGTTTTGTTGGGCTTCCTAAACTTATGGGTTTAGTGCTTGCAACAGGTATGATCGCCGGCATTAACAGCTCTATCTTACTCTATATAAGTTTAATGCCCGAACTTGGTCCGGTTAGCGTTGCTGATATTTCAGTTTTTTCGGTGATGCTCCTAATTGCACACGGCTTACCCGTTGAAGGTCGCGTTTCGTCTTATTGCGGGTTTAATTTTTGGCGACACGTTGTTTTGCGTTTGAGCGGGGCTTTAAGCGCCGGTTTTATTTTACGCCAAATTTATACTTATACGGGCTACGCTCAAGAACCTGCCAAATTATTTTGGAATATTTCAACTCAAAACAGCTTTTCGGATAACCCTTGGATTCTTTGGGGAATCTCTCAAGCCAAAAGTTTTTCTATCATGTTTGTTGTAATTTGGCTTTTGATTGTAATAATGCGTATTTTAAAAGAGCTTAATTTACTTCAACTGCTCAACGGAACCGTTAGTCCGTTTTTACGCCTCTTGGGCATAAGCAAAAACGCTTCAAGTATTACTGTTATAGGAATGCTCGCCGGATTACTTTATGGTGGCGGTTTAATTATGGAAGAGGTGAGAAAAGGGCAGGTCGATAAAAAAGACGTTTTTGCCGCCATGTTTTTTATGTCGCTGACCCATTCCATTATCGAAGACACTGCCTTGCTTATGTTAATCGGTGCTGATTTTTATGGCATTTTTGTGTTTAGAATATTATTTTCATTTATTTTAACAGCTGTTTTTATGCAGTTTTTCTCCAAAAAAAATGGAAATAACACACTGGCAACTTCATCGAGTTAAAATATGTCTGTTGAAAAAGATAAAAAAGCGCCAAAAATCTGGATCAATGCGGGAGAAGTTTCCGGAGACATTCACGGAGGGGCGTTATTAACCGCTCTTTTAAAAAAAAATAATAAGATACAAGCCGTGGGCATGGGCGGAACAGAGCTTGAAAAAGCCGGCATGAAAAACTTGTTTAGAGTAGAAGAACTCTCTGTTATGGGTTTTGTGGAAATCTTTGCAAAACTGCCTAAAATTTATTCATTGTTAAAAAACATTAAAAAAGCCTTAGAAGTCGAAAAACCCGATTTATTAATTTGCATTGACGCACCTTCGTTTAACTTTAGGGTTATTAAAATAGCAAAACGCCTTAATATACCTGTTGTTTATTATATTAGCCCCAAAATTTGGGCATGGGGAGCAAAAAGAGCTTTATTCTTAAAACAAAATGTACGTCGCATTCTTTCAATTTTACCTTTTGAACCCGAGTTTTACAAACGCTTTGACATGGAAATAGATTATATTGGTAACCCGTTGGTTGAATTAGTAAATTTTAAAGAATTAAAAGATATTCCAACGCTGAAAAAACGTATAGGTTTATTGCCGGGTAGCCGAGAAAAAGAAATTAATACCTTAATGCCTCGCTTTGCCGCCGCCGCTGAAATTTTATACAAGCAAGATACCAAACTTAATTTTCATTGTGTAGTTGCCCCCGGAATAAATCCAAATAAAATTCAAGAGTTGTGGAATAAAAACGGCGGGTTAAATATCACTTTAACCTTGCATGACTCTAATTTGCGTTATGAATTTATTCGTTCTTGTGAATTTATTATCGCCGCCTCAGGCACGGCAACTTTAGAAACAGCTCTGCTTCAAGTGCCTACGATAGTAACTTATGTGGTTTCGCCTTTGACTTATTTTTTAGGTAAACGTTTTGTCAAAATAAACTATGTCTCTCTACCTAATTTGATTTTAAACGAAGAAGTTTTCCCCGAACTTTTACAAGAAAAATGCCTGCCGGAAAACTTGGCAAAGGTTGCATCAGTCTGGCTCGAGGATAAAGAAAATTTTCAGACTCAAGATTCATACAAAATATTAACTCCTACCGAAGTTAAAAAGAAACTGCAAAACTTAGCTCTTTTACTTGGTGATGAAAACGCATTAGAAAGAGCTGCTCAAATAATTGCCACAGAATTAAAGCTTTAATCTAGCGTTGTTTTATTCTTTGACAACAGATATAACAAATAATATATTAAGATTATTATATTTCTATAACCCCAGAAATCTCAATTAGTTGTTCTATGTTTGAATATTCAATTATTATACCTGTATACAATAAATACCAACTTACTCATGATTGCTTGCTCAGTTTAAAAGACTGTATCAAACACGACAATTTTGAAGTGATTGTCGTTGACAACGCCTCAAGCGATGAAAGCGAATGCGAAATTCCCAAACTCGGAACAAAACTTTTTTCGCAACGTTTTACTTACATACGCAATAATGAAAATCGTAACTTCGCAGGAGCTTGCAATCAAGGGGCAAAAGTTGCAAAATCTGATTTTCTTTGCTTTTTGAACAACGATACGATTATGACCAATGATTGGGATCAACCTTTGCTTCATGCACTCAAAACAGAAGCAAAACTTGGTGCGGTTGGTCCTGTTTTGCTTTATGCCGACAATACTGTTCAACATATTGGAATTACTGTTAAACCTCAAGGTTGTATCAGTCATTTTTATCGTTTGTTTCCGGCGGAACATAAAGTTGTAAAAAAAAGAAGAAAACTTAATTTTATTACGGCTGCCGTTTTAATGATTCATAAAAATAAATTTTTTGCTGCCGGTGCTTTTAATGAAGCATATAAAAACGGTTTTGAAGATATTGAGTTGTGTTTTAAATTACGAGAACTTGGTTTTGAACTAAGCGTTATTCCCGAGTCAACGGTTTATCATTTAGAAAGCCAAAGCCCCGGTCGTAAAGATAGCGAGCTTAATAATGCTAACATTTTTAACACAAATTTTCCGATTATTCCCGTAGACTGGCAAAATATTTTATTGGACGACGGCTATCTTTTTTCCCTTAATGAAAACTTTTATATGGATATTGATATTCCAAAAGAACATATTATTTACTCTCAAAGTCTACAATGCCAAACGACAAATGACTTAGCAAGTTTACTGGAAACAGAACCTTATTGGCAAGAAGGTTATACTCATCTTGCTAATATATTTGAAGAACACAAAGATTTTTATAGAGCCTTAGATGTATATAAAAAACAAAGCTATTTTGTTTTGAACCAAGCTCTAATTGACAATGCGAATAAAATTTTAGCTAAATTGGACAAATCAACAACCCAATCGTTAGTAGATATATCGTCTCTTGACAAAGAGCTCTTAAATTCTCACAAGCCGGAACGTATAAGAGCAATATATAAAACAATAATGACAGCTCTCGAGAAATATCCCGATACAAACTTAAAGGCTTTGATAAAAGAATGGCGTAAAAAATATGGAGTAAAATATTTAGCTCAACAATAAAAAATAAAACCTCAAAAAAATAAAATAAAACCTCAAAAATATATATCTTTTTGAGGTTTACTTATAATTTATGATGCGGGTTTTTTATCTCGCATTATGATACGAGTAATCTTGATTTTAGCCAGAGCATCTTTTAATGCTTGAGTTTCGTCGGGTGTTCCCACAAAATCTACCAATATTTTTATCCAACCGTCTTGACGTTCAAGCCGTCCCTTAATTCCGATTCCGGAAATTTGTTTTAAGGCTTGCTCCGCTTGGCTCTGATCTTTTGAAGCGGCAACTTGATAAACATAATGGAAACGAGGTTCAGAAGTGGAGACTTTAGGTTCCGGCGTTTTAGACTCAGGTTTTTTATTCGTCGTATTTTTCTTGTCTTCAATCTGGTTCAAAGCCTGTTTAATTACTTGTTGATTTTGAGCTTCAGCCAATTGGTTCTTTTTTAACTCTTCTTGTTGAACTTTGTTTGCTTGGTCCAAGTTATTATTGACTTGGGTTTGCTTTTTAGGGTCGGGTATAACAACAGGCAGGTTCTTTACAGGTTGAACAGGTTTGTTTTGTGCAACGCTTTGGCTAGTTCCCGTGGGTTGTCCATCTTTTAAATCGTCGCGAAACTGTAATTCTTCGGCTTTAATAATGCCGTCAGAATTTTTTTCAACAACTCGAAGAGGCGTGTTTTCGGTATTATTTGTGTTTTGAGAAAGCCCAACGGCAAGCTGAGGAACGTTTTCAGCGGGATTGTAGCCACGTCCTAAGATAATGCCTAAAATAAAAGCCCAAACAATACAAGCCAAAATAGAACCGACAAAAGAAATTAAGCCCGACAATGACAATTCAAAAGCATAACGCTTTCTTCCGTTTTCTACAGTTCTTTTAAAAAAAGCCATAACAAACCTTGTTTATGTTTTAACAAACAAAATAATTAAAAGTCTTACTCACAACTAGACAACAAAAAAACTACATACTCTCAGGAGCAGTTACGCCTAATAATTCTAAGCCATTTGCCAAAACTTGTCTTACAGCATCAAGCATGCTCATACGAGAAAGAATCAAGTCTTTGTCTTCTGTTTTTAAAATAGGATTATTGGCATAATAGCTGTGTGTTGCTCCTGCTAAATCCAACAAAAAATGGCTGATATGGTGAGGTGAAAGAGTCTTGGCAGCGGAACAGGCAACCTCTTCCCAAGCTGCGATTCGACGCAACAAAGAAAGTGCATCATTATCATTTAACATTGCATGATATTTAGGCGAAGCAATTTCTTGCAACTCAAAATTCTTTTCTTCTGCTTTCCTAAACAATGCCTTAATACGGGCATGAGCATATTGAACGTAATATACGGGGTTTTCCATAGTGCGTTGTTTGACCAATTCCATATCAAAATCAAGCGGACTATCGCTTTTTCGAGAAAGAAACATAAAGCGCGCCGCATCAACGCCAACTTCGGTTAAAACATCGGCGAGAGTTTCAAACTTTCCGGCACGAGTAGACATGGCAATTTGTTCACCGTTTTTCAAAAGGTTGACCAACTGAACCAAAACTACGTCAAAAGATTCCGCAGGTTTTCCCAAGGCTTCAACCGCCGCTTTCATGCGAGGAATATAACCATGATGATCAGCACCCCAAACATCAACAATAAATTCAAAACCACGCTCATATTTATTATGATGATAAGCAATATCAGAGGCAAAGTAAGTTAAAGAACCATCATTTTTAACTAAAACTCTATCTTTTTCATCGCCATATTTTGTAGAGCGAAACCATAAAGCACCGTCTTTTTCATAAGCTTCGTCTCTGGTTTTTAGTTCATCAAGAGCCTTTTTTACTGCTCCGCTCGAAACTAAAGACAGTTCAGAAAACCAAATATCGTGAAATACTCTAAAATCAATCAGGTCTTGTTTAATACCTGCCAAAATACTGTCTTTGGCATATTCAAAGCAAAGGTCTTCTGCTTTATTACGCTCTAACTCTAAAATTTCAGGCTGTTTATCTAATAGCTCTTTAGCTAAATCAATAATATATTCGCCTTTATACCAGTCTTCGGGAAGTTCGGGGTTTTTACCCGCAAGTTCTAAAATACGCACATAAACGGAAGTTCCCAATAAACGCATCTGGCGACCGGCATCATTAATATAATATTCCGATTCAACATTAAAACCCGAAAAACGCAAGACTCGGGCGAGAGAATCACCCACAGCCGCACCGCGTCCATGTCCTATATGCAAAGGGCCGGTCGGGTTAGCCGAAACAAATTCAACCTGAAATTTGCGATTGCGTCCATAGTCTGAACGCCCGTAACCGTCTTTTTCTGCTTGAACTCTTGCAATAAAACTTTGCCAAAAACTTGGTTTAAATTTTATATTTAAAAAACCGGGGCCTGCAATATCAATATTTTCTATTTCAGGTTCAACTTCTTTAATTTTTTCAACAAACAAAGTTGCCAAAGTTCTTGGTGCTTGTTTTGCTTCTTTCGCTAAAACCATAGCAATATTTAAAGCCAAGTCTCCAAATTTTTCATCTTTCGGAGCTTCCAAGGTGATTTTATCAGACCAATTATAGCCAAGGTTCGCCACCAATTCTTGAAGTTTTAATAAAAGATGGTCTTTATAAGAATAGGTACGCATATTTTCATTTAGACAAAGTTTGTTGTCGTTATTCATTTTCATAATTTATTTAAGCAAGTTAGAGTTTAATTGAAATAAAAAGTTAAAATAGTATCAAAAACATCTTTTAAAGATATACTAATTTTTAAAAATTGAAAAGTACAAACACTCCACTTTTTTTAAACAAACACAAGAAAAAGTATAAAGCTTTAAAACTCTTTTTTTAGATTAAGCTTTAAAGTATATAAATAAAATTATTGCAATATAAACAGTCTGTTACATAAAAACACCAAATTAAAACATATAATAATGGTTTTATCAAAAATAAATTCATAAAAAAGCTTTTTTCTACTTGTATTTTATTTTATTTTAGGCTAAGTATCCTTTTTCAGGAATTTACATTGCTGTTTTGAGTATTGTTTTTTACCTCTCGATACAAGGTTTGCTCTAAAAAATATTATCATGTAATTTCGGACTGATAATATGGGCGTTATGAAAACAAAAACAAGGCTAAACGGCTACTGCTTAATCGATAACAATAATAAAAGTAAATAAGGCAACTTACAGCCTAATGAATAGGAGTTTTCCAACAATGAAGACTTTCACCCCCACACCTAAAGACATTAAGCGCGAATGGTTTCAGCTTGATGCTCAAGACAAAATTTTAGGTCGTCTTGCGTCCCAAATAGCCCACCGCCTCCGCGGTAAACACAAACCAGAATTTGCCACTCATATGGATAACGGCGATTTTATCGTAGTTGTTAACTGCGAAAAAATTAAAGTTACCGGAACAAAGATGGCAGATAAGTCATATTATCGCTATAGCGGTTATGTTGGCGGGTTGCGCGAAACAAAACTTCACAAAATGCTCGAAACTAAGCCGGAAGAAGTATTACGTCAAGCCGTGCGTGGAATGCTGCCTAAAAACAGTCTCGGAAAAGCCATGCTCAAAAAATTAAAAATCTATGCGGGCAATGAACATCCTCATACCGCTCAAAACCCCAAAGAACTTGTTTTACCTTACTAAACAAGTTATAACCAATTTTTGAATTTATAGCGGAGTTTAAAATGTCCAACGAATTTAATTACGGAACCGGTCGTCGCAAAACTGCTACTTCTCGTACCCGCCTTTATAAAGGAAGCGGAAAAATAGAAGTAAACGGCAGACCTTTTGAAAATTATTTCACTCGTAAATCCCTTCAAATGATCGTACGTCAACCGCTCGTATTAGCTAAGTTGACAGATAAATTTGATATTAAAGTAAACGTAAACGGCGGCGGAATCAGCGGTCAGGCAGAAGCCGTTCGTCACGGCATTTCTCGTGCCTTGCTTGATTACGAATTGGAATTACGCGGTATTCTTAAAAAAGCCGGCTTTTTAACTAGAGATTCTCGTGTTAAAGAGCGTAAAAAATATGGTCTTCGTGCTGCTCGTGCACGCTACCAATATTCAAAACGTTAAGAATTACGTTTATTATTGGTTTTACTCAAAAATCTTATTTTTTAAGTTTTTTGTGCTTAAACAAATATAAAGAAATATTAAAAGGTCAGGTTTATGCCTGGCCTTTTGTTATATAAAAAGCTCGAAAGTTATACTTATAAAACCAAAAATTTAAACTAATTGGAAGATATTTCTATTTATTGACAAAATAAGGTTGCCATTTTTTAAATTTTTAAGCAAAATAAACTTTTGGTTAAGCGTCAAACTATGCCACAATGCGTTTATGGCAAAACATAAAAAACTTACTAATGATTAAAGCTATAGTCATTGTTGACTTTTTTAACATTATTAAACGTTTATTTTAAACGACAGGAGACAATCATGGACAAACAGTCAGTTTACCACCTTAACTTAACAGCAATAAAAAACTTTTTTTGCTCAGGTTTGAGTCTTTTTTTCTTAGCGTTTGCCCTTGTCGGCTTTTGCCTGTCTGCTCCGGCTTATTCCAAAGACGAACCCATTAAAATCGGCTTGATGTGTGCTTTAACCGGTCCTTTCGCCAGCGAAGGACAAGATATGAGAAATGTGGTTCAAATTTTAGCAGACGAACTCAACAAAAAAGGCGGTATTAACGGACAAAAAGTCGAAATTATCGTAGAAGACGATGCCGGCGACCCTCGTAGTGCGGCATTGGCAGCTCAACGTTTGTCGACAAAAGGCGTGAGTGCCGTAATAGGAACTTATGGTTCTGCTGTTACCGAAGCTTCTCAAAATATTTATGATGAGTCTGAAATCGTACAAATTGCAACAGGTTCGACTGCTATTCGTTTAACCGAAAAAAATCTTCCGCTTTTCTTCCGTACTTGCCCAAGAGACGATGACCAAGGGGCTGTTGCCGCCAAAGTTTTAAAAAATAAAGGTTATAAAAAAGTTGCTATTTTGCATGACAATTCATCTTTCGCCAAAGGTTTGGCAGAGTCGGCTAAGCCTGAAATTGAAAAAGCCGGTATAGAAATTGTTTTTTATGACGCAATAACCCCGGGCGAACGTGATTATACCACCATGCTCACTAAATTAAAGTCTATTGACCCCGATGCTATCTTTTTTACCGGATATTATAACGAAGCCGGAACAATGTTGCGTCAGATGATGGAAATGAAGTGGAAAGTTCCTTTTATCGGTGGCGATGGTGCAAATAATACTGATTTAGTTAAAATTGCCGGAAAAGACGCCGCCAAGGGTTACGCATTTTTATCACCTCCAATGCCTCAAGATTTAGATTCTCAAGATGCTAAAGAATTTATTAGTGCTTATAAAGCAAAATATAACGCCCTGCCTAGTTCTATCTGGTCTGTTTTGGCGGGTGATGCGTTTAAAGTTATTGTGGAAGGAATTAAAGCTAAGGGAACAAACTCTAAAGAATTAGCCGCCTATTTGCATAATGAATTAAAAAATTATCAAGGTTTGACCGGACCTATTTCTTTTAGCGAAAAAGGCGATCGTATCGGTGATTTTTATCGTCTGTATGAAGTGAATGCCGACGGCGTATTTATTTTACAACCGCCTTTATAGACTATTCAGCTTTAAAATCTGTTTTGCAAAATTTGGGGGAGAAAGTCCCCCAAATATTATTGTGTGGCTTGCTTTTAATATGCTGACTGCTTTAAAATACTTATACTGTTAATTTAAAAGCTGTTTTGCTAATATCTTAATGACTCAGGATTGAAATGGAAGAATTTTTTCAACAACTAACCAACGGACTCGCCGTCGGCGGAATTTATGCCTTAATTGCTTTAGGCTACACTATGGTTTACGGTGTACTCCGTTTGATTAACTTTGCCCACGGAGACCTCTTTGCTTTAGGGGGCTATTTAGGATTAACCCTTATTTTGTCTATGGGAATATCCGGAGACGTAGGTAGCTTTTACGGAATTTTATTAATCATTGTAATGGTTATGGGTTTAGTTGCCGTTGCGGGATATTTATTGGAACGAGTTGCCTATAGACCCTTACGCAACTCAAGCCGCCTCTCTGCGGTTGTTTCTGCTTTGGGTGCTTCTATCTTCTTGCAAAATGCGATCATGCTGATTTATGGTGCAAAGAACCAAGTTTATCCTAGCGATATTCGCCCAAATATGGCGTTTAGTTTGTTCGGAATGGATATTCCCGTTGTACGCATACTGATGTTTGTTTCTTCCATTCTGTTAATGCTGGGTTTATACTTTTTTATTCATCGCACCAAAACAGGTTCGGCAATTCGAGCTGTTGCAATTGATCAAGGTGCTGCCAAGCTTATGGGGATAGACGTTAACAAAATTATTGCACTCGTTTTTATGATCGGACCTGCTTTAGGCGGAGCCGCCGGGGTTATGGTCGGTCTGCTTTACGGGCGTGTTGACCCGGCTATGGGTTGGGGTTATGGCTTAAAGGCGTTTACCGCCGCAATTATTGGAGGAATAGGCAATATTCCCGGTGCTATGTTAGGCGGTTTTTTATTGGGAATAATAGAAGCTCTCGGGGCTGCTTATATTTCTAGTGCTTGGAGAGACGCTATCTCTTTCGGAGTTTTGATTTTGATTCTTATAGTGCGTCCGACGGGGTTATTAGGCGAGAGGGTTGCTGATAAATTATGAGTCAAATATTTAACAATCAAAAAATATTATACGCCGGTTATATAATTTTTTGGATCGGTATTTTACTCTTTCCACAGCTCACAAGTGCTTATCATACCGATGTTTTAAACAGTGTGGGAATGTATATTTCTTTGGCTTTGTCTTTAAATTTAATATTGGGACAAAGCGGACTTTTCCATATGGGGCATACGGCTTTTTATGCTGTTGGTGCTTATGTAACGGGAATTTTGGCGACTCAATACGGCTTTTCAATTATCCAAACCCTTCCGTTCGCCGGGATTTGTGCCGCTATATTGGCTTTTTTATTGGCACGCCCGATTATCCACTTGAGAGGCGATTATTTTTTAATCGTAACTATTGGAATTGTTGAAATAGTTAGAATTACCCTGACAAACGATATAGGCGGACTTACCGGAGGGGCAAACGGGATTTTCGGAATAGCCAAACCAGTTTTATTTGGTATTAAAATATCAAAGACAATTGATTTTTATTATCTTATTTGGTTTTTTGTTGGGTTAAGCATTCTTGTCTTTGCCTCTTTGAATAACTCTCGCTTTGGGCGAGCCTTAAATTATATCAGAGAAGACGAAACCGCAGCAGCAGGTAGCGGAATAAACACAACCAACTATAAGCTTTTGGCGTTTGTCATCGGTGCGTTTTGGGCCGGTCTTTGCGGAACTATCTTTGCGTCTAAAATGAGTATTATTTCTCCGGGTTCTTTTTCTTTTGACGAATCGGTTAAATTGTTTGCAATTGTTATTTTAGGTGGATCAGGCAGTATTAGGGGAGTAATTTTGGGGTCTTTTTTAATTATTGGTTTGCCTGAATTATTTAGAGACTTGGAAAGTGCCAGAATGTTGTTTTTTGGTCTTGCTATGGTTGTGATGATGATTTTTCGTCCTCAAGGACTGTTGCCTGAACGTATGCGTAAATATAACGTAAAAAATTTAGTCGGTATTTTTCCTTGTATGATCTCACTCAAAAACCGCTTGGACACAAACGCTCAGCGGACTCAAACGATTCAGGAAAAGGTCTAATAATGAGCTTACTTGAATTACAAAACGTTAGCAAAAAATTTGGCGGACTAATTGCCGTCAACTCTGTTTCCTTTACTATGGAAAAAGGTAGTGTTGTTGGTTTAATCGGTCCAAACGGTGCGGGAAAAACAACCGCCTTTAACTTGATTACCGGAAATTACAAGCCCGATAACGGCAATATTTTGTTCCAAGAAAAAAATATCTCTGGGCTTGAGCCATATCAAATTGTAAAACTCGGTATAGCACGCACCTTTCAAACTATTCGCTTATTTTCAAAAATGAGTATTTTGGATAATGTGCTTTCCGGTTGTCATTGTCGCATGAGTTCGGGCATTTTTTCTTCTCTTTTTAAAACACCTTCTCAAAAAAAAGAAGAAAAACGAGCGATTGAAAAAGCTATGCAAGAGTTGGCTTTTGTCGGTTTAGATTCACAATATGACAATAAGGCAAAAAACCTTTCTTACGGAAATCAACGCCTGCTTGAAATAGCCAGGGCCTTGGCAAGCGACCCGAAACTTTTGATTTTAGATGAACCGGCAGGCGGAATGAATGATCAGGAAACCCAAGCCTTGATCGGTTTAATAGAAGCTATAAAACAAAGAGACATCAGCGTTTTGTTGATTGAACACGATATGGGGCTTGTGATGGAAGTTTGTCAACATTTAATCGTTTTGGAATATGGTGCCGTGATTGCAGACGGAAAACCGGAAAAAGTTCGCAACGACCCGGCGGTTATCGAAGCTTATCTTGGCTCTGATGACGACTAACTATTTAAAAAGACTTCATTGTTTTTCAAACTTATATTTTACTTAGATTTAAAAATGATAATATTATGAACTTAGAACTGAAAAACCTTCATGTGGCTTATGGAAATGTTGAAGCCTTACACGGTATTAACTTGCATATAAATATGGGAGAAATCGTTACTATTCTTGGGGCAAACGGAGCGGGTAAAACCACGACCTTAATGAGTATTAGCGGTTTGGTTAAGCCAAATAAAGGGGAAATTCTTTTTGATAACCAAGCCCTTCATTCACTTCCAAGCCACGAAATAGTTAAACGAGGAATCACTCAATCACCCGAAGGACGCAGAGTTTTTGGAACAATGAGCGTTATTGAAAATCTTAATCTGGGTGCTTTTACTTCTCAAAATATCAAAAAAAATACTCAAACTTTAGAATGGATTTTTCGGCTCTTCCCACGTTTAATGGAGAGAAAACACCAACTGGCAGGAACCTTGTCAGGCGGGGAACAACAAATGCTCGCTATCGGTCGTGCCTTAATGGGAAACCCAAAAATTTTGTTATTGGACGAACCTTCTCTTGGCTTGGCACCAATTTTGGTACGCTCAATTTTTTCAACAATTAAAGCAATCAACGACGCCGGCGTAACCGTTATCTTAGTCGAACAAAACGCAAAAGCGGCTTTAAAACTTGCCGATAGAGGTTATGTTATGGAAGTCGGCAAAATTGTAATGGAAGATAAGGCGTCAAATTTATTGAAAAACCCTGATATCCAAAAAGCATATTTAGGCGGAACAATAAAATAACTCAAAACTTTTAAACCAAGCTTTTCCCAAAGGAAACAACCATGCAAAAAAATACTCAACATATTCTCTTGGTTGATGATGATGCCGGACACAGGGGCATGTTAAAAATGATGCTTGGTTCTTGGGGTTATAAAGTTACCGAAGCTGAAAACGGGCAAAAAGCCTTGGATTTTATTTCCGCCTCAACAAACTCCACAACAAACGCAATGCCAAATATCGTCTTAATGGACATTAGAATGGCACAAATGGACGGAATCACGGCGTTAAAACATATAAAAAATAGCTTGCCCGAACTTCCCGTGATTATGATGACGGCTTATTCTTCGCTCTCAACGGCTGTCGAAGCCTTGCGTCTTGGGGCTTACGATTATTTAAACAAACCGTTAAATTTTGACGAGCTTAAACTTAGCCTCGAACGAGCCTCGGAACATACTCTCTTAAAAAAAGAAAATAAAAAGTTAAAAGAATCATTACAAATACTTGATGATGAAGAAGACTTACTTTTTCCCGAATTAATCGGAAATTCAAAAGTAATGCGAACTTTAAAACAATTTATTTTAACGGTTGCTCCGACCGAAGCAACTATTTTAATAGAAGGTGAATCGGGAACAGGAAAAGAATTAGTCGCAAAAGCTATTCATAGTGCCGGTTTAAGAAGCAAAAAAGAATTAATATTGCTCAATTGTGCTGCTTTATCCGAAAACTTATTGGAAAGCGAACTCTTCGGACACGAAAAAGGTGCTTTTACCGGTGCTGACAAAAAACGAGAGGGGCGTTTTATTCAAGCCAACGAGTCTACAATTTTTTTAGATGAGATTGGGGAAATGCCGCTTTCGCTTCAACCAAAGCTGTTACGTGTTTTGCAACAAGGCGAAATCCAACGAGTTGGAAGCGATCAGCTTTTGAAAGTTGATGCCAGAATAATTGCGGCAACAAACAGAAACCTTTTAAACGAAGTCAAAGAAGGCAAATTTAGAGAAGATTTATATTTTAGATTAAACGTAATTAATCTTAAAGTTCCCGCCTTAAGAGAAAGAAAAGAAGATATTCCCTTACTTGCCTCTTATTTTCTTAAAAAATTCTCGGAAAAAAACAACAAAAACGTAACAACAATAAACCCAAAAGCTTTGGAGCTTTTAAGCTCGTATCATTGGGCCGGGAATGTCAGAGAATTGCAAAACATTATAGAGCGTGCGGTTATTTTAACACCGCCAAACTCAAACGAACTCGATATAAAAGTCCTTCCACCGCAATTTTATAATGAGAATAAAGAAACCAATACTCTTAAGATTTCTGAAACATTATCGAATTTTAACAGCGAAACTCAGGGTTCGCTAACAGATTTGTCTTTGGCAACAATAGAAAAACAGGCGATAAGAGAAAACCTTAAAAAGTATGATGGAAATCGTAGCGAAGTCGCCAGAATATTGGGCATTACTCGTTCCACTCTATTAAAAAAAATAAAAGACTATAATTTGACAGAAAACGAATAAAGATCAAAAAACTTTCAGTTCGGTTTTCTCATAAATTACCTGTAAGTAATTTAACGTTGTGTTTTGAAAATATATTTTCTAAAAAATTCAAAAATTGGCAATATTTTCCGGTGCAAATCTATATTTTTTATACTATAATATGTTCGCAAGATATAATACTAATTGCAATTTGATTTTTATACAATAAAAATAGGCTGTTATCTTGTGTTTAAGTGTTGTTAAAAAATAAATATTTTGGCAAGTATTTTGCAAAAAATATTCAAGCAAAAGAGTATATCATTACCTGCAAAAAAAGTTTCAAAAGAACCACAAAATATCATAAAATAATTTTACACACCCTTTATTTTAGTATAGTAAAAAAAGAATTGCAGTATCTCAAATAAGATTTTTATCCGCAAACAGGAAAAGCCGCTATGAACAAAAAGTTAAATATAGAAGCGACACCAAATCTATTCAGCAGTTCAAAACGTGAAACAAGATATCTAAACCTTAACTTGTTGCCTTGTGCTGTATTTATTTTAGATCACAATCTGTTTTGCGTTGACTGTAACTTAAAAGGGCTTGACTTTCTAAGCTTAATCGCAAAGCGTTCGGTTCAATATAATGAGTTGATAAAAAATAATCAAATTAACCCCAAAGCTTGGGCAAACTTTTTACCTGATAAAATAGAAAAAAAATTTAACGACTTTTTTGAACAACACAAAGATTATTTAAACAGTAAGAAATTAAATTTTTCTGAATTGATAAAAATCAAAACGCCTTCTTTTACAATTAAAATAAACAAAGAACTAAACGTAAAGCTAACTTTTTTATTAGGTTACAAAACTCTTGTTGTTGCCTGTGAATATTTAAGTTCACAAAATCAACAACAAATAACTACGCTTATTAACGATGAAAAAAACATTTTTTGTGCCTATGAACTTTCTTTAAACGTAGACTCAATACATCATTTAGAGACAAACCCTGACTTTCCGCAAATTCCATATATCTCACTTAACGACCTTTATCACAGCATACACCCTGATGATGCTTTAAATGCTGTCTTTTATATCTTTCAAAGAGCCGATAAACAGCTTACTTCTGACCTAAAATATCGCATAAAAAACAACGCCGGCAAGTGGACTTATGTTGAAGACAGCCTGCTTGACTTTACCTACGAGAAAGGTTTAACGCATGTCGGAGCTTACAGCCTTATACGCGAAATAGAAGAAAAACCGAAAAAAATGGAAACATTTATCGGCTCTTCCAACTGTCTTGCCACACAAATTTTAGAATATACGGTTGACGGACTTTTTGATTGGAACGTAAAAAACGGGCTAATACAATATTCCGCTCAATTTAGAGACCTTTTGGGTTATGAAGCCACAGACTATACAAACAAAGACAACCTTTGGCGTTCTATGATTCATCCAAATGATATTCCAAACCTGAGAAAACAGAGAGCGGCTTGTATTTTAGGAAGAAAAGATTTTTTACAACTAGAGTGTAGAGCCAGAAAACAAGATAATACCACAATCTGGCTTCGTTATAAGCTCAAAGTAATTTCAAAAAATAAAAACGGAATTGCAACACGCTGTGTCGCCTCAATTACCAATATTAACGAACTAAAAAACAACCAGCGTATGCTTTCGTTATTATATAATATTACTGCTGCCGCTGATGATGCCAAAACTTTTTCCGAGCTTTATCGTTCTATTTACGAGGCGTTGCCTTCAGAAAGCGGAATGGGCTTTGCTATCGCCATTGTAAACGAAGATGGCAATGTGGAATTTCCCTCAAGTTTTGATAAAGACTTGATCTATGGTTTACACACCTGTAACGAGTGTGTTTTAAGAGATTTTATTAATGAAATTCTTGAAAAAAAGAAACCGCTAAGCTCAAAAGCGTCGGGACGAACAGTAAAAGAAACAAAATGTCGTGTTCGTTGGTATTATTTAATGGGAACACCGCTTATTATTAACGAAGACCAATGTATCGGAGCTTTAATTTTCTATACGCATGAAAAAAATCATACTTTTTACGAATATGATTTTAGCTTGATGAAAATGCTTGCTAACCAAATCGCCAGCACAATAGGGCGAAAAAAACACGAATTTAACTTATCACTTTTGGCTTTAAAAGACCCTTTAACCCAACTTGCAAACAGAACCTTGTTACAAGAAAGAGTTCATTTTGGAATAGAGCGTATGAAGCGTAACCAAGATTATCTGTGTGCAATACTCATGCTTGACCTTGATCACTTTAAATTGGTTAATGACAAATACGGACACGGAGTCGGCGACGAACTTTTAAAGAAAGTTGCTAATTTTTTGGTTAAACAAGTCAGAGGGGTTGATACGGTTTGTCGCTTGGGCGGAGATGAGTTTATTATCTTTTTGGAAAATATTTTTAGCCCCGCTGAGGCTATCTACGTTGCCGAGCGTATCCTTCACGGGTTAAAAGAACCTCTAAAACTCACTAAACACGAATTGAAGGTTGAAACCAGCATAGGTGTTATCCCTGACTTAAGAGCATATGATAACCTCAACGAAATGTTACACGACGTAGATATTGCCCTCTATAGTTCAAAGCAACACGGACGGAACCGTTATGAAATATTTAATAAAAATTCAATTCCGGAAGAATAATTGAAAATATTGCTTTTTTAAAAAGTTGGATTAATAATTGCAAAGAAAGACATCAGCTCAACCAGTTTTTGAAAAACTCGTTCAATAAAAAAACTTCATCTTATTTATTAAGAGTTTATAAGAAAAAAACACTGTTATTTTTTTGACAGACAAAAAAGGTTACACAAGATGTCTCAGAATTTCAATTATCTCAATAAAAAATCCCTTTTTGGTTTATCAGAATCAGAACTTCAAGATTCGTTTTCTAACAAGATAATAACCGCTACAAAAAACTATATAAATGCAATATACTCCTTGGCGAGTTTATTGTTTATAATTATAAGTTTTTATCTTTGGCGTGTTGCCGTTTTGGTTTTTCTTTTTTTGCTTAGTGTTTGGGCTTTAAGCTTATCTTTTCAATTTATTGAAGAAAAAGATACATGGATAGCGGAAGCACCAATCAAATTAAATTATATAAACGTTTACCAAGATCAAGATTTTGATTATATTGCCGACTTTGAAAAGTTTGGAACACGCCCTTGGGCTAAACGCTATGTTATCAATAATGATAATATCATCAACTTTCAGTCTGAGTTAAACCAAAACATAGCTCAAACGAAAAATTTAAACAAACTTATACCGCTCGGGCTTTCCATAAAACAAGGCGAAGTCGTTTTATACGGAACTCAAAGCACACTCACCACGCTTCTTCCAAGTGATATTAATATTTTGCCTGAATATACTCCGCTTAATCGTTTTGAAACAAATTCCGCCAATAAAGAACTATTGAAAACAGAGCAATTGATAAATTCACCGCAAGATACTTTTTTGTTAAGTGAGCCTTATTTTTTACAGAAAGTCTATCCAAACCTTGGAATATACTTTCTAAATCAATGTAAAAAGACAAACGCTCAAAGAAAAACAATAGGCTATCGCTATTCTTATCAACCTGAATTTATTTTGTCCGGTTCTTATAAAACCACAGTAGAAAACAGCGTTAAAAAATATGGATTATCATCAGGTTTAATTTATTCCATAATGCGAACAGAAAGCAACTATCGCCCCTTTGCCGTAAGTCGTTCAAACGCTCAAGGTTTGATGCAACTTATTCCTCATGCCGCCGGGGCCGAGGCTCATCGCTTTTTAACGGGAAAAAAAGAAGTTCCGGGAACGGAGATTCTGTTTGACCCAATAAAAAATATAGAGTACGGTGTGGCGTATGTACACCTTTTGTTCTCTCGCCATTTTCATGACATTGAAAATAAAAAAAGTAGGGAACTGTGCGTAATCGCCGCCTATAACGGAGGACCAAACGCAATTTGGCGTAGCTTTAACCCAGAGCGGGAAGAAGCAATAAAAATAATAAACGGTCTTACACCAGAGGAAGTTTATCAACATCTAACCACAAAACTAAACAGGCTCGAATCACGTTTATATGTTGATAAAATTTTAAACGGAAAAGAACAAATACAATAATAGCTAACCTATTATCTATATTAAACTCACTATACATCGGAGAAATCTTCATGACAAAGCTAACAAAAATCGTTTTAAAAACTCTTTTAACGGTCGCCGTTTTAACTCTATTAACAGGTTGTAGCGACGATAAATCAGGTTCAGCTCAAAAAGCTCAAACCAATGCTACCGCAACAACTAGCCTAGAACAAAAAATTGCTGTCGGGCTTGTAGATACTGACCGCGTATTTACTAGTAGTGAAGCCGGAAAAGCCGCAGTTAAACACCTTGAAACCATCGCCGACAAATTGCAAAAAGAATTTATAAAATTACAAGAAGAAGTTAAAGGCAAGGAAAAAGATCCGGCTACCGTAGAAAAATTCCAAACAGCCGCCGCTAAACTTGAAGAAAAGTTTAAAGCAGAAGAAGAACAAGTAATGGCAAGTATAGAAAAAACCTATCAAGCTACTCTTGATTCTGTTCGTAAAAGCGAAAATTTACAGATAGTTATCGCTAAAGCTCAAGCTTTGTCTTTTGAAGCCGAACGTGATATAACCGATAAGGTTATTGCCGAAATGAATAAGCACAACCTCACTTTCACAGAGCTTAAATCAGAAAAAGAGGCTGAAAAAGATCAAGACGCTCAGTCAACAAACAGTACAAAAAAAGAAACAAACTCTACTAAATAAGACCATTGCAAAACTCCGTTTTGCGTGCTTTTATCATCGTTTTATGCTCTGTGTAGACATAGCGTAAAACGAATTAAAACACAAAAACCACTAATTTTACAGGAAAATTAAATTTCCCTTATTCGTGATTTTTGAAGTGCCTTTCTGGCGAAAGCCATATGGAGACTGTTGTTTAATAGTCTCCAAATAATAAGCTCAATTAAAACGATAAAGTATAAAATAAGCACAAAGCACACCGCATTTGTGCTTTATTTTTTTCTAAATATATACTAAGTAGGGTTTTAATATATATTATCGGAGGTTGATTTATGACTTTAGCTTTAACAGCAATGCTACCTATAATTGTAGCGTTAATACTAATGGTTGGTTTAAGAATGGGTGCTGCCAAAGCGATGCCTCTCGCATGGCTTACCGCTGTTGGCGGAGCATTTTTAGTTTGGGGTTTACCTATAGACTATATTGCCGCTTTATCAATTCAAGGCGTTATTTCGGCAATTGGTGTTTTAATTATTGTTTTTGGTGCTTTGTTAATTCTTCATACCTTACAATATTCAGGCGGTATGGAAACTATTCAATACGGAATGCAAAACGTAAGTAAAGATATGCGAGTTCAGGCTATCATTATTGGTTATATGTTTGCAGCCTTTATTGAAGGTGCCGCCGGTTTCGGAACTCCTGCTGCTCTTGCTGCTCCTCTCTTATTATCTCTTGGTTTCCCTCCGTTGGCTGCTGCTGTTTTATGCTTAGTTTTTAACTCATTCCCTGTTACTTTCGGTGCGGTCGGAACTCCGATTATCGTTGGTTTTGGAAACTCGCTTGGCACACCTCTTATGAAGGATTCCCTAGTAAGTAAGTTGCTTGCGGATGTCGGTTGGACAAGCAACGACGCTTTCTTTAAAGCCATTGGCGAAGTAGCAACCTTTATGCATGGTCCGATGATCTTTATCTTGCCTATTTTCATGCTTGGCTTTATTACTCGTTTTTATGGTCCTAAACGCTCTTGGTCCGAAGGTTTTGCCGCTTGGAAATTCTGTGTTTTCGCCGGTTTTGCCTTTGCTATTCCATATTTTGCTTTTGCTTGGCTTGTTGGGCCTGAGTTTCCATCTCTTATTGGTGGATTAATTGGTCTTGGTATTATTGTTTGGGGTGCTAAAAATAATATCTGTATGCCTACTGACGGAACTTGGACTTTTGGTGATTCTAGCAAGTGGGAAAAAGACTGGACTGGCGAAATCGCTTTTACCGGTAACACCACTTTTAAAGCTCACATGAGCCAAACTATGGCATGGTTACCTTATGTTCTTATTGGTGCTCTCCTTGTTATGACTCGTATTAAAGACCTTGGTTTAAAAGCTTGGTTAAATACAAACGGTGTTATTGAAGTTACGAATATTTTAGGCTTTGCAACAGTTAAAGAAAAATTGACTTTATTATACCTTCCGGGAACAATTCCCTTTATGTTGGTTGCTGTTTTAACCATCTTTTTACACCAAATGTCTGGCGACAAGGCAAAAGCCGCTTGGATAGATACCATCAAAAAGATGAAAAACCCAACTATTGCTTTAATGGCTGCCGTTGCCTTAGTAAAAATCTTCCAAGGTTCAGGCTTTAACCCGACTCCTTTGGAAGCAGGGCAAACAGCTCTTCCTTCGATGCCTTTGGCGTTGGCTGATTTTATCGCTTTATATCTTGGTGGCGTATGGCCTTTATTTGCATCTTTTATCGGTGGTCTCGGTGCTTTTATTACCGGTTCAAATACCGTATCAGATATGCTCTTTGGTCAATTCCAATGGGATATGGCTGTAAAACTAAATTTACCAAAAGAAATCATTCTTGCGGCTCAAGCTGCCGGTGGTGCTATGGGTAACATGATTTGTATCCACAACATTGTTGCGGTTTGTGCGGTTGTTGGTCTTGGTGGACGTGAAGGGGATATTCTTAAAAAGACCTTCTGGCCATTCTTGCTTTACGGTACTGTAGTTGGGATAGTCTGTTTCACGCTGATTGCAATCGGCTATAGCGTTATTCCTCATTAATACCTAACTGATAAAGCTAAATAACCTTTGAAAAGTGTCGGCATTTTGTCGGCACTTTTTTATTTGTGCGACCAAGTTAAGACCATTGTAAAACTCCGTTTTGCGTACTTTTTCATCATTTTATGTGTATAATAAATGTCTTAAGTTACAAAAAACAAACTTATTTTACAGGAAAATTTAAAATTTCCTTTGTTTCGGGATACCACGAAGCCCCGCAAGTTTCTCACAGCTCACGGCAGACAAAGCCAGGCTAAGTGGTTATTCGTGTTTTTGAGTGTATTCACAAAGGAAGCCTCTTTAAGACTATTGTGGAATAATCTTAAAGTGCGACCGTAATAAGTAAAAAAATATTAGTCTTATCCAACAAGAGCAATAAGCTACGGCTGTATGGTATAGCGTTGTAAATTCTTAGGTACCCACCAACGTTCAAAGTTATGGGTGAGGCCTGCTGGTGAGGGTTTAATGTCTTGAAAACGCGCATCAATAATTGGTAGGCTATACGGTACGAAAAGGAAGCAATAAGGCTGATCTTCGTGTAATATTTCTTGAAAACGATCATAAATTACTTTACGTTTTTCTTGATCCAAGGTGCTACGCCCTTCTTCGAGTAATTTGTCAACCTCAGGGTTTTTATAATTAATAAAATTCAAACCGCCGGGTTTTGCTCTTGATGAGTGCCAAACATCAAAAAGATCAGGGTCTTGAAGTATGTTCCAACCCAAAATGACTGCGTCAAAATTACCTTTGTTGACAAATTCTTTGATAAAAGCAGCCCATTCAACCGTACGAATTTTTACCTCAATACCTACTTTTTTGAGTTGATGTTGAATAATAATAGCGGCTTTGGTGCGTTGTTCGTTCCCTTGGCTAAGTAAAAGGGTAAAACTAAAATTTTTTCCGTCTTTATCCAAGATTCCGTCTTTGTTGCTATCTTTCCAACCGGCCTCGCCCAAAAGTTTTAATGCCAAATCTGGGTCATAAGAATAATCTTTAATCTGATCATTATAGACCCAAGTTCCCGGCTTATATGGCCCTATTGTAGGAAGCCCCTGAGCCAACAATACGCCGGCGAGCAAGTGATTTTTATCAATTGCCGTGGTGATTGCTTGACGTACTTTTTTATCGTTAAATAAAGGATTGTTTAAATTATACCCCATAAAAGTATAACCGAAAGAAAGATATTCAAACTTCTTATAGTTTTTTTCCCATTCTTTTGTATTGGTTTGGTGAAGTTTCTGTAATGGGGTTAGGTTCATCATATCTATTTTTTTTGCTTTTAATTCCAAAAACATGGTAGAAGGATCAGGAATAACTCTATAAGTTACACCATCAAGATAGGTTCTTCCCTCAAAAAATAAAGGGTTGCTTTTTAGAGTTAGGTTTGAGCCGGCCTCCCACTTTGTTAAGGCATAAGCGCCGTTTCCTTTGGGTTTTCGCCCAAAGCTTGCGTATTTATTAGCGAGAATTTGAGCTCTGGCGGCCGCTTGTTTTTCGTCTAATTCAGATACTTTTAGTGCGTGTTCTTTGGTTTCAAGTAAATGTTTTGGCATCATACTGCTCATCCAAGTAATCAAAGAGCGTGCAAAAACTTGATCGTAGCGTACTTCAAAAGTATATTTTCCGGTTTTTTTAAAGTCTTTAATCACTAAAAAATCTTCGGCATACGCAGTTGCAGTTTGTGGGTCAACCATGATATTATAAGTAAATTCAACATCATCAGCCGTAAACTCAACTCCGTCTTCCCACTTTATCCCTTCTTTTATTTTAAAGCGCAACAGCTTTCCGTCTTCAAGCACTTCAAAGCTCTCAGCGGCGGAAGGAACTATTTTAAGGTCTTTGTCATATTTTAATAAAGAGATAAACAATAAAGAGGCAACTTCGTGCGAGGGGGCATCTTGAGCAATAAAAGGCAAGAGGTTTGAAGGCTCTCCGGCAATGCTCAAGATAATTTGATCTCCAAACTCAGGCTGAGATTGAGCTTTGAGTGTTGCATGATAAAAAAATAAAGAAAAAAATAAGCATAATACAGCAAAGAGTTTTATGTTTAGCTCTATATTTTTTATGTGTGTATATATATATTTAATATGTTTTCTTAAATAAAAGAAAGAGGAACGTACTTTTACTTTTATATTATCTATATTATTTTTCTGTGAGAATGATATATCATGTTTTTTATAGATGTTATATATGCTTTCTTGTTTTATCATTTTCTTCCTCTTGCCCTTGATAATTTATTGTTATGTGATTATACTATAAAGATTAGTATTGTCCTGATATGCTTTTTGACTTTAATTGCGTTTTAATTTAGCTATTATGATACACACATTTTGAAAAGTCGATACCTTTTTCCTTTTTTATTTAATAAATCTATAAATAATATCAATATATAATTTGACCTCAACTCTTGGTATTCAAATGACGAATGAATTGCTTGCAAAAGAATTGCTCAAAAACTTTCTTGAAAACGATGTTATTGATTACGTGCTCGAACGTGCGACATCAATAATTAATTCAGGTGGTTTACAAAAAATAAGTCTTAAAAAAGATGACTCCCACTGGGAAATAGACGGAAGCGTGCATGAAGACGGCTTGCAAGTCTATAGCCCTCAAATTTCTTTGTTTTTAAATGAAAATAATCTTAGTTATTCTTGTAACTGTGATAATTCTTTTTCGGGGATTTGCGACCACGTTACCGTTATTGCCAAAAAAATGTTTGATTCGCTTAATACGGTTAACGAAACAGAAAAAACCCTGCCAACAACCCAAGGGGACTGGCGACAAAGTTTTAGAGCTTTTTTTGTTCCGGAACACGAGCCGGAAGCCGGGCAATATTATTTAATTTTTCGTTTATATGCGGAAATGGGGCGTTTACAAGTTGCCTTTTTTAGAGGAAGGCAAAATAAATCAGGCCTGTCTAATGTTCATTCCGAAGTTACGCTTGAACAACTTATTAATAACCCTGATTGGTGTGAACGTTCGCCTGAGTTGCCGATAGTGGCAAAGCAAATTGGTCAATATTCCGATTATTACGGTCATAAGGTTGAAGTTCCGGCGGGGTTGATTAACTGGTTTTTAGGGGCGATTCAAAAAGAATATTTCTTATTTTGGGAAGATAGCGAAAAAACTTGTCGTATTTCTTCTCGCCCCGTTCAGCTTAAAATTAGTCCACAATTTAACTCGGAATCTCAACACCTTGAATTTATCTTTTTTCTTTGTCGTCAAGATAAAAAGCCTATTGAAGTTAAAGATATAAACTCTGTCTTTATCGGACATTGCCCTATGTGGCTTTGTTCTCAAAAAACTTTTTATCAGCTTGAAACCTCGCTTCCTACTGCGTTCGTGCGTGAACTTTTAACAACAAAACCCATTGTTTCGCATGAAAATATTTCTGAGTTTTTAGATCGAGTTTGGTCTCGTATGCCTGCGACTGATGTTTATAAACAAGACGAGTTTTTAACAAAAATAATGCCGATTTTCGTTCCGGCTGTTTATACTCCAAAGTTGTTTTTAGACGAAGAGGGAAGCCTTCTGACTCTTGAGATTCAAAATGTTTATGAAACGATTCATGGTGAATTTTTTATGCCCGGTCCTAACCCTGATTTTCAGACCGGAAGTTATGCCTTTGAAGGTGCAACTTATTTAATTCGTCGCCATCAAGAAGAAGAACAAACCTTAATAGACCTTTTGACTGAGATGAATTTTCAACAACGTAGTCAAAAGCTTTGGTTTTTGGAACCGGAGGAAGCGGTTAGTTTCTTACTTGAGGCTTATCCCGGTTTGGTGGAACAGTATCGTGTTTATGGTGAAAAAAATCTTAGCCGTTATAGAGTGCGTTTTTCTGCTCCCGTAATTTCCGCCGAACTTAAAGCCGAAGAAAAAGATAAGTGGTTTAATCTTGATATTTCTATTGAATATGAAGGTCAGAATGTTGAGCTTGAAAAAATCTGGAAGGCATGGAGCGAAGGGAAACGCTATGTTCAGCTTAAAGACGGCTCTTATGCCAGTTTACCCGAAAGTTGGTTAGAGCGTTTAGGTCATAAGCTTGAGGCTTTGGGGCTTGACCCTGCGAAACCGCCAAAGAATAAATTTGATCACTTTGAAGCACCGGTTTTAGACAGTTTGTTAGATGATTTTCCTAATGTCAAAACCGATGAATATTGGGTTAACCTAAGAGATAAACTACGTTCTTTCAATGAAATTGAACAGGTAGAGCCACCGGTTGGTTTAAATGCCGACTTAAGAGCGTATCAACTTCAGGGTGTTTCTTATTTAAACTTTTTACATGAATATGGTTTCGGTGGTATTTTAGCCGACGAAATGGGGCTTGGGAAAACAGTTCAAACTTTGTCTTTTATTCAACGCATGGTTGAAACGGGACATAAAGGTCCAAACCTGATTGTCGTTCCTACTTCTGTTTTGCCTAACTGGGAAAGAGAAGCGGAAAAGTTTGTGCCTGAGTTAAAACGTTTGATTATTTATGGTGCCAAGCGAGGAAGCTTAATTCACAGTATCGCCGAATATGATTTGGTTATGACGACTTATGCGTTATTAAGAAGAGATTTGGAAGAACTGCAAAACTTTGAATTTAATTCTATTATTTTAGATGAAGCTCAAAATATCAAAAATCCGAATACGATTACCGCAAAATCAGTCAGAGAAATAAACGCTCGCCATCGTCTTTGTTTGTCGGGTACTCCGATTGAAAACAATCTTTTTGAACTTTGGAGCCTCTTTGAATTTCTCATGCCGGGATTTTTAGGAGCACAACACGCATTTCAACGCGGCATAGTCAAACCGATTAAAGACGGAGACGATCAGGCGTTAGACTTTTTACGGACTCGTGTTCGCCCATTTATTTTAAGGCGTACTAAAAATGAAGTGGCGAAAGACCTTCCGCCGAAGATAGAAAATACTTATTACTGTGCCTTAGAAGAAGAACAGGCAGAACTATACGCTATTTTAGCCAGAAAGCTGAAAGAACAAGTTTTAAACACCGTAGAAGAAAAAGGACTCGCCAAGAGTCAGATGTCTATCCTCGATGCTTTATTGCGTTTACGCCAGATTTGCTGCCACCCCCGCTTGTTAAAGCTTGATATTCCGGGTGTTTCAACAAACCTTCCCTCAGGCAAGTTTGAAGCATTTAAAGATATGATTGTTGATATTGTTGACGAAGGGCATAAAGTCTTGGTCTTTTCTCAATTTGTTCAGATGCTCCATATTATTCGCTCTTGGTTACAGATTAGCGAGATTCCTTTTTGTTATCTTGACGGGTCTTCCAAAGATCGTTTTGAACAGGTCGATAAGTTTAATAACACGCCTGAAATTCCTATCTTTTTAATTTCCTTAAAGGCAGGGGGAACAGGTTTAAATTTAACTAGTGCCGATTATGTTATTCACTATGACCCTTGGTGGAACCCTGCTGTTGAAAATCAGGCAACAGACCGTGCACACAGGCTTGGACAAACCAAACAGGTTTTTGCCTATAAACTTATTTGTCAACATACTGTTGAAGAAAAAATATTGAAATTACAAGATATGAAACGTGGTGTTGCCGATGCAATTATCCCCGGACAAGAAACATGGAAGTCTCTTACTCGTGATGACCTTGAAATGTTATTTGAAATTTGATGGTTTTTAAGATACCTTTCTGTTGTCTTGTTTGATATTTACGGATATATTATTTATAGGCTAGCTATTTTGAACGGATTCTTTAGTCTTACCTTAAGAATAACGGCATAAATGTTCACCGAGTAGAGATTGTTGCATAATAGTCTCTAAGTGGCTTTCTTTAGAAAGACGCTCTAAAACACGAATATACGAATAAAGACACGCCTGCCGGTGGCCCTTGAGACGCTTGAGAAACTTGAGAAAATTTGGGGGATTCGGGGGCTTGTTTGAAACAAAGGGAAAATTTAATTTCCCTGTAAAATAAGTGTTTTTTTGACTCAAAACGTTTTATGCTATGTGTATACAACACATAAAAAAGATGACAAAAGTACGCAAAACGGAGTTTTGCAATGGTTTTGAGTATGTGGCAAAACTTTAAATTATTTATACGAACTTTAATAAAACTTACTGTGTGGCTTGGCATTTGTGCTGTGTTACTGAGTATTTTTGTTGATTCTCGTTTTTTATCCGAACGTATTGCCGGTGCTTTAAGTAAAGTTAGCGGGTTAAAGTTTACTATTTTAGGTCCGGCTCGCTTTACCCTTATTTCTTCGGGGCCGGGTATAGAAGTAAGAGGTATATTAATCGAACAACCCTCGGGGTTTAAGTCTACTGTCTCTTTAATCAGAATTCCACGCTTAAATTTAAGAATAGACTTAGTTGCTTTATTGACGGGTTCGGTCAAGCTTAAAGAAGTTTCGATTTATAGACCGAGAGTTTATGCCATTGTTAACGAAAATGGAGAAAACAGCCTGCTTGCGTTGATAAAACAGCTTCAGGTTCAAAACACGCCTGATTATGAAAAATCAAATTTAAAAGAAACTAATAGCTCTTCTACAAATTTTCTTTCTTCGACTAATTCTAGCTCGGTAATGCTAAATGCAGGGCAAAATGCAACACAACTAAGCACAAACTCTACTTTGTCTGTCATACAATCGGGTATTGCTCAAAATGCAACAATTGCTCAAAACACTCAGAATGCAACTATTAAGGCAGATACCGATACGCTTGAAGCAGGCACAAACAAGACGGAGTCATTCACCTCTCCAGATATAGATCTGCAAGATAGGATAGAAATGAAGCTTTATGCCTTGTTAAAACCGATTTTGCCAAGCTTGGACAAGATAGAAATTAATAAAGGGCGTTTTTATTTTGAAAGCACAAAAACAGAGTGGTATGATGTTAATGACTTAAATATTTCTTTTAGTATTACAGACCAAGATGACGACAAGTTTCCTCAGCTTGCGGAATTAACAATTGAAACTGATTTAAAAATGCCTGCTGAGGTCGTGGAACAACCTGATTCTCCACCTATAAACTTTACACTTGATACAAAACTCAGCCTCCCTTTTGCGTTGCAAGATCAAGAACAAGGCAAATTAAAGTTAAGTTCGCCAAAACTCTCGCTTAACCTCTATTCAGATAAATATTCAAGTCCAAAAGGCTCTATCTTTGGGCGTTTGAGATTAGGCTTGGACGCAGATTTAAGTTTGACCGATCAAAGTTTAAATATTTCAAAACTTGAAGTCAATGGCGATGGATTAAGTGCTTACGGACATATAAATGTTTATAATTTATTTACTTTTACTCCGCTTACTATCGTAGAGTTGTCGGTTAATAATTTCAGCTTAACTCGCTGGCTCGGTTTTACGCGTAAACTTCCAAACGGTTTGCAACATACTTTGAACAAAGCCGGCGGAAATGTTAATGCTCTAGGGGTTGGAAGCCACTTTGCGTTTTCCTCAGATAATATTAAGACGCCATATGTTAAGATTAGTGGTCTTGGTATTGTGCCTAACTTTTTGAAACCCTCTTTATATTTAAGTTTAAATACCGATTTTGTTGATGCAAATAGGGTTATTCCCGATCTTTCACCTTCAGAAAAACAAGGTGGTTATAAAGAGCCGCCTCCTTTAACCTCTTTACCGCCTTTGCCTTTTTTCGGGCCTAACTCCAGGGTTTCAGATTTTGGTGAATTTCCTTTTAATATTTTGATTTTTGCCAAAAAAGCAAAGGTAAATTTATTTGATATTGACACTATAAAAGTACGCATATTTCCGGATATGACTAAAAAATTAGTCGCTTTAAATGCTCAAGTGGGTAATGTTTATGGCGGAACGGGGGTGGTGGATCTTGATCTTACCAAAGACGTTGTAATTAGAGCCAAATTGCAAAATATTAATACCGAACCTATGACTGTGTTGTTGTCTGATGTGGTGAATACTAAAGGTAGGGCAAACCTAAACTTTAATGGGCTATTGGTTGGAAAAGTTGTTACTGCTGATGCAGATTTGCAGAATGTTGATCCGTTTAAACTGGTTATTATTGGCGGGGGAGATATTAAGAAACAGGGAAATAAGTCAAGCTTTGGAGATATGGAGTTGCCTTTCGCAAGGCTTTTAGTCAGTGCAAAAAATTTACGCATAGAAAATATTAAACGCATACTTAATTTAAGCGGCGAATTGACTGCGGATATTCAAGGTCCTTTTGATATTGGCGGGCTAACCTTTAATCAGTTTGTTATAAAAAAAGCTAAATTTAATACGCCTGTTTTAATGGATTTAGAAGCTCAGAAGTTTACTAAAGTTGAAAATATAGATTTTGAAACCTATTCTCGTGGAACCTTTAAAAGTTTTGAACAAGAACGCCCGCTTAATATGGGCTTGCGTGGAATATTAAATCTTCAACTAGAGAGAAAAGGGCTTAGCCTCGATAAAATGAATTTAAGCTTGTTTAACTCTACAATCACCGGAAAGTTTAAAGCCGAAAGATTGTGGGGGAACAGAAGCCTTAACGATAGAGGGCAAGTTGTTAATACTGATACTGTTTACGATATGAGTTTGGGCTTTAAATCTAATAAATTAAGAGACTTTTTAGACGGAACCGGGCTAAATTCCGGTCTTGGGTTAGCCGTTCCAAAAAATGAAAAAATGTTAAATAACCTTGACTGTTCTGCGGATATTAATGCTAAGGGTGAAGCCCTTAAAATTAAAAATATGCAAGGCAAGTTAGATTTGACGCCTTTTAAATTTGACCTTGAAAAAAAGGTGCTTGGTTCGGCTGATGCGAATAACAAACTTGCTCCAAAATATGACTGGAAGCTAAGTTTAAGCTTGGGGTCTTTTAACTTTGATGATTATAGAGAAAAATCAAAGCCTGAATCAGAAAACAAAACAAGCGAAAAACCCAAAGCAAAGCCTTGGAATTTTACTCCACTATATGAAAATAAAATACAGGCAAGTTTAAATGCGGAACATTTACGCATTTTTAAGCTCGACTTTAACAATCTTAAGGCTGATCTTTCGGTGGCTGATGGGCGAATTAACTTAAAACCCGTTAGTTCAAAATTGTATGACGGTCATTTTAAACTTGATCTAAGCTCAAAAGTTGAAAACAACGCTTTGGTTAGTGCTTTAAATATAAATGCGGAACAGGTTAATGTTTCAAGATTTATGATCTCTTTGTTCGAAAAAGAATATGCAACAGGCAAGATGTTTTTAAATACCAATCTTTCCGGGGTCGCAAAAAGTATGGACGATATTCCGTCTGGTGTTTCCGGTCCTTGGAATATACAGTTTAAAGACGGGCAATATTTTACTGATCCGCCAAACGTTAATGACACTAAAAAACGAAAAAGCAGCGGAACTTCTTTTAGTCTTGCGACTGCAAGCGGAGCTATGACTAACGGTGTTATTAAAACAGATAACTTTAAACTTAATTCCGGTTTGCTCGAAATGAACGGTAGGGCAACAATAGACTTAAACAAACGCACAATTGATACTCGCATTAATGTTATTGTAATTAAAGGCCCGACTATTCCCGTAACCGTAACCGGTTCGCTCTCAAACCCCGAAGTTTCCGTAAAGGGTTTACAAGCTGTACCGACTTCCGTATTTCAAATTACTAAAAGTGTATTAACGTTACCTTTGCGTATTTTTGGCTATGAAGATTAAGATTATGTTGAGGTTATAAGCGTTTTAAGTATATTTGTTTGCGATTTTGTCTTGCCGTAAAAAAATGCTTTTGGTATAATACTTTTCAAAATCTTTATTTGTCTTGGTTTGTTTAGATATAATACGGTTTAAATAACTGCATAACAAAGGCAGGGGTAGAATGCATATATTAATGATTGATGATGAAAGTGAATTTTTAGAATTGATGCAACAACGCTTTGAAAAGCGTAATATAGCGATTACTACTTTTACCAGTGGTTTAAAGGCGTTGGATTTATTGAAAAAAGAAGAGTTTGACGCCGTGGTCTTAGATGTTAAAATGCCTGAAATTGACGGCCTTGAATTATTAAAACGGATCAAAGTATTAAAACCTGATTTGCCTGTCGTTGTCTTATCCGGTCATGCGGGAGTTAATACGGCGTTATCTGCCGTTGAAACCGGTGCGGCTGATTATATTATGAAACCTGTTGCTATTAACGACTTAATTTTTCGTTTAAACGAAATAATAAAACATTAAGCAGAATATTTATGTCTATATTTAATCAGCTTTTATCTTTTTTTGATTATAAAAAAAGAAAAACAGAAAAAGAAAGGCGAAAGTCGGCCGCCGTTGAGGCATTAAAAGATGCCTTTAACGCTCGTTGCAAACAGTTTCGAGTTTTGCTTTCCGCCAATAAACGCGCATTAGAAATTATGGCAGATATGGAAGCAAGATTATCGGGAGAAACTCCCTTTGATATGAGTTATGTCCGTAGCCAAACCACACAGGTTAGCATTAACGTTTATCGTATGATTGAAGCGTTAAATACCTTGGCAGGTGATGCGTATCTTGATCTGTTTAACCGTTTTTCTTTAATCAGCGGTGATATTCTCAAAGTAGTTGAAGCAAAAGCAAACCAACCGCTTAAAGCCAACGCCCCTTTGATTATTCCTTTAAACCAAGCCGGCGTCGATTTAATTACTGAGGTTGGAGGAAAAATGGCAAATTTGGCAGAAGTCGCCAAAAGCTTACATTTTTCCGTGCCTGATGGTTTTGTTGTTACAGCGAGTGGTTATCGTGAATTTGTGCGTCATAACGGCTTAAGAGACGAAGTTAGACGTTTGATTCAAAGTGCTAACGCTAAAGAATTGGACGAAGTTTTTGCTTTGAGTTTAAATATTCAAAAACTCATTAAAGAGGCTGTTTTTCCTCGTGCGTTGGAAGTACAGATAGAACAAGCAATTGCCGAATTGGAAAAAAAATATCCAAACGCCAAATTTGCCGTGCGTAGCTCGGCTTTAGACGAAGACGGCGGAGAAACCTCTTTTGCCGGTCAATATACTTCCGTATTAAATGTTTCCCCTAATGATGTGATTAGAAAAGTAAAAGAAGTTTTTTCAAGTAAATATAGCGTTCAGGGAATTACCTATCGCGCGAATCACGGTTTGGTTGACGAAGACGTCCCTATGTGTGTTGGTTGTATAATTATGGTTAATGCCTTAGCCGGCGGGGTTGCTTATAGTCGAAACCCTATGTGTGCCAAGGCTGATTACGTTGTAATCAACTCTAGTTGGGGCTTGCCTAAAACTGTTGTTGACGGCGATACGTCTCCTGATGTGTTTAGCGTAAAAAGACCGTCTAAGTTAGACCCAAGCAAGAGCTTGGAAGAACAATTTAGCGTTTTAAAAAGAAGTATCGGTAATAAAGAATATAAACTTATTTGTTCGGAAAACGGTTTGGAAAAAATCACTCTGGACGCTGAAACCGCTGTTGCTTCTTCTTTGACCGATGAACAAATTTTTATGTTGAGTAAGATTGTCGTAGAGGCGGAAGAGTTTTACGGAGTCCCTCAAGATGTGGAATGGGCAATTGATTTAAACAATAATATTATTATTTTACAAAGCAGACCTCTGCCAAAGGCAAGAGAAGAAAGCGAAGAAGCTTTTAACCCGGGCTTACCTCTTTTATCAGAAGGCGGAATTACCGCCAGCCCCGGAATAAGCACGGGCGTTGTGCGTATTGTACGTTTAGAGTCTGATATTCTTGAATTTCCCACCGGAGCTGTTTTGGTTGTACACCAGGCACATTCTCGTTGGGCTGTGCTTTTATCCAAAGCTTCGGCAGTTATCGCCGAAACCGGGGGAGCCGCCGGACACTTGGCAAGCGTTGCCAGAGAATATGGGATTCCCGCGGTTTTTAACGCAAATGGAGTTTTGGCAAAATTGCAGAACGCCGATAAAGTTTATCGTGCATATCAGGCTGAAATAAAAAATAATAAAGATTTAGACCAACTACCTTCGCCTCCTGATGCTGCCTATGTTACCGTTGATGCTTTTGCTGCGAAAATATATCAAGGTAAAGCGGAAAATATTCCTGTGGTGAGTGAGGGTGAACGGCTTTTACCTGTTTTATCAAATAGTCCTGTTTATAAAACTTTAGCCGAAGTGAGCGAATTAATCATTCCTTTAAATTTATTGTCGCCAAATACGCCTGAGTTTGCACCGGCTTTTTGTCAAACCTTGCATGATATTACACGTTTTTGTCATGAAAAAGCGGTTACGGAATTTTTTAATACAAATTCAACCGATCACTTGCGTGCCGGGAAACAGCTTGTTGCCAAACATAAATTGCAATATTGGATTATTAATCTTGGAGACGGTTTTTACGAAGATGTTCCGACAAAAACCGTTGATATCTCAAATATTGCCTCCTTGCCTATGTTGGCTTTATGGCACGGTATGTCGGCTGTTCCTTGGGCGGGTCCGCCCGCTACAACTTCGGTTGGCTTTATGGCGTTAATGGCTGAAAGTGCGATTAATCCTGAGCTTGAACTAAGTAGACAAGGTAATAATTCTATGTCAGCTCGTAATTATTTCTTGATTAGTCGAAATTATTGCACGCTTCAGGCTTCGTTTGGCTATCACTTTTGTACGGTTGAGGCTCAAAGCGGAAAAAATGATGTCGAAAATTATTTGAATTTTCACTTTAAAGGCGGGGCTTCAAATTTGGCAAAGCGTAAAGCAAGAGCTAATACCTTAGGTGAGGTTTTGAGCCAATTGGGCTTTATGGTCGATATTAAACAAGACGCTCTTTTTGCACGTATGGAAGAGGTTTCGGAGCCGCATTTGTTTGAAGCACTTGTTGCCGTTGGACATATTATTGTGCATTCTCGCCAAGCGGATATAGGTCTTGGTAGCGAGGCGGGCGTTGTAAACTTTAGAGAAAACCTGCAAACGGGTTTAGGGCAATTAACGCCTTTTGTTCCACCTGAGAAAACGAAAATAACAGCATCTGAATTAAATGGACAATAAAGAAGTTTCTTTCTCCGTATTAAAAGCGACAAAACGTTTAGATATTTTTTTGGCGGAACAGTTAAATCTTATACAGAAATATACTGTTTCACGGGAAAAAATTAAAAAAGCGATTTTATCCGGACAGGTCAGCGTAAACGGACAACTTTGTTTAATTCCGAAACAGGCTTTGCATGTTGATGATTTTGTTTGTTTTAAACCTGAACTTACGGAAAGTTCTTTAGTTCCTGAAGCCGGTCAGCTTGAGATAGTAGCTCAAGTTGGTGATATTCTTGTTGTTAATAAAGAGGCGGGGCTGACTGTTCATCCTTGTGAAAGTCAAAAAGAAAATACTTTGGTTCAGCGTCTTTTAAACGCATATCCTCAATTGGCAAAAATGGAAGGCTTGCGTCCGGGAATTGTTCATCGTTTGGATAAAGACACGAGCGGGCTTGTGCTTGTTGCTTTGTCCGAGCCTATAAGCTTGGCGTTAAGCCGTGCTTTTTCAGAGCGTAAGGTGCATAAAAAATACTTGGCTTTGGTTTATGGCGAACCAAAAGGTGAGAGTGGAACGATTGAACTTCCGCTTGGACGAGACCCGAACTTTAAAACACGACGTGCCGTTTTACCCTTAAATAAAGGCGGAAAAGAAGCTTTGACTTATTGGAAAAAGCTTTGGGTTGAGCCATCTGGGCTGTTTAGTTTAGTCGAAGTTGAGATCGTTACAGGGCGTACTCATCAAATTAGGGTGCATTTTAGTGCGATCGGACACCCCTTGCTGGGCGATAAAGTTTATGAAAGCGAAATTGTAAAAGCTTATCAAGCCAAACAAGCGGCTTTTAAAAAAGTTAAGCGTCAAATGCTCCATGCTTGGCATATAGAATTTGAATATCCAAAATTATGTGCGAAAACGCACGAATGTTCTTCTTTGAATAGTCAGGATAAAGAGGAAACAGGCTTAAGTTCTTTTAATGTCTCTCCACCGAGGGATTTTATTGAGGCTTTGACTGCGTGTGCCAAGCGACCTTGGCGGGTTATTTTAACAGGTTCGGCAGGAGCGGGGAAGAGTACTGTTTTACAGGCTTTTGCGAAACGTGGGATAACTATTTTTAGTGCTGATAAAGTCGTTAGTGAATTATATCAACCTGATAACGAAGGGTGGCTTTTAATAGACAAGTTATATGGTGGGCGTTTTACACGTATTTATGAAAGCGATGAAGAATTAAGCGAAAAAAGTTTTTATGACTTTGATAAAAAAGCTGTAGATAAAAGAAAGCTCTTTGATTTCATTAAACAAAACCCAAAGGTAAAGCGTGATTTAGAGGAGTTTGTACACCCTTTAGTGAAACATGCTTTGGAAAATTTTTGGAATAAATCAGCGATGTTAGATGATGATGCTTTATTTTCTGTTGCTGAAATTCCTTTGTTTTTTGAAGCTAAACAAATTTTTGAAACGTTTACAGAGCCTTGTCAAATAATGCAAACGCTAACATTAGACAAAAAAACAATTAAAACTCCATATCAGCCTATAATTATTAGTGTTTGTTGTGATAAAAAGATTAGGGAAGAGCGTTTAAAACGACGTGGATTGTCGGAAGAAGATATTGCGTTGTTCACCTCTTGGCAGTGGGACGAAGAAAAGAAAAAAGAAAATTCTGATTTTGTTGTTGAAAACTCCGCCGGGTTAGCAGAGCTTGACTGTGCTGTTGATAATATATTTAAGCAAATCAGGTTATTAGATGAAGAATATCTTGAATCTGTCAAGGCGTATATTCCTCAATAGATTGTTTTTAATTCCCGTGCGAAACCGCACAATTTAAAGATGTGTTCGCTTAAAATCGCACAGTATGGTTTTTGTTGTTTGCGTAGCTTGAGTTTAAAATAAATTATTTCAATATGTTATCATTGTTGATTTTTTGGCACGCTTAATGCTTAATAGAAAGTAAGTTTTGATACATTGTCCCTAACCTTGGTATCAACTTCTTTCTTTCAATTTCAGCTTGTCCCCCTAAATAAGCTTGATTCTCTCCTGAAAGAACAAAGCCCGAACAATAGCCGTTTGGGCTTTTTGTTTTTTTGTGTTTTACTGTTTAATTTTTTTCAGTGTGTGTTTTAGAACGTCAGGCATTAGTTCTTTTCCGTGCGAAATCGCACGATTTAAAGATGTGTTCGCTTAAAATCGCACAGTATGGTTTTTGTTGTTTGCGTAGCTTGAGTTTAAAGTAAATTATTTCAATATGTTATCGCTATTGTTTTTTTGGCACGCTTAATGCTTAATAGAAAGTAAGTTTGATACATTGTCCCTAACCTTGATATCAACTTCTTTCTTTCAATTTCAGCTTGTCCCCCTAAATAAGCTTGATTCTCTCCTGAAAGAACAAAGCCCGAACAATAGCCGTTTGGGCTTTTTGTTTTTTTGTGTGTTATAAATAGTGCTTATGCTCGTTGAAAAAATGTATTGAAAGCTATTTTAAATTTTTAATTCATAGATTATATATAATAATATTTTCACCAAAAATGAACCTAGCTTTTCATAAACAGCAAGGAGAATCATAACTAATAAAGTTATATTAGTAAGATAAATAAAAGTTAATTGTTTTCGCAACATCAACCAAAGAGTTCCGGATATCAGCAATGTAAAAAACATATATACCGGAATTCTTGTAAGGATAATTTTTTGAACTAAATCAGAAATTATGATGACAACATCAAAATAATAATATGATGTACTATTTCGAAGCAATCCGTAGTATTCTAATGCTTTCAACGCAATTAATACAAAGAATAAAGCGAATGTGAGTTTTCGAGAGTTCAGATCCATTGTGGTACTACCCATTTATTTAAGCGTAAGTACATTGTTCCTAAATATATGGCAAGCATTAGCATGACGATTATATACGCAAGAGTCAAAAATAAATATAATTGAGCGAAGAATTGTAATAAAGTATTGCGTTGTGTTTCTGAACTTTTCCACAAAGCTCTTAATAAAATCAGGAGTAAGGGCACTCCGATGCCTGTTAAGACGAAGCCTAGTTTGACGTTAAAAGAGTCAGCATATGAAATGAGTTGTATATAGGCATAGTGGAGCAGAACCACCACCAAAAAAGTCAGCCACAGTGGTTTTTTACCTTTTAAAAAGTCTGATAACATGAAAGCTTTCCAGAATAAAAAAGTAATAAAAAAAGGGCAACTTGTTCGGTTAATATTATACCTAGAAAAGTTGCCCAAAAATTTGCTAATAAGCTGGCGGAAGGGGAGGGATTTGAACTCTCGGAGGGCTCACACCCTCAACGGTTTTCAAGACCGCCGCATTAAACCGCTCTGCCACCCTTCCGAACTAGCAAGAAATTACCTACTGTATTTTTATATGTTTGGCAAGAAAAAAGTAATATTTTTTTAATTTTTTTCTTTTAGCTTTAAATTTTTTGAGTTATAAACGATTAAACGAGTCAGGAGTGAATTCATGTTTATCGAAAAAACCCCGATTGAAGATTTAGTTATCTTAAAACCAAAAGTGCATCTTGATGAAAGAGGCTTTTTTTTAGAGTCATTTCGTCAAGATATTTTTGAAACGTTATTAAAAGGTACAAAATTTGTACAAGATAACCACGCTCTTTCCGTTGAAGTCGGCGTTTTAAGAGGGCTACATTTTCAGTTGCCGCCTGCGGAACAAGCAAAGCTGATTTGGGTTACTCGTGGTTCGGTGTTTGATGTGGCTGTTGATTTGCGTAAAAATTCAAAGACTTACGGAAAGTGGTTTAGCGTTGAGTTAACGGCGGAAAACTTTTTGCGTCTGTTTATTCCTCGTGGTTTTGCACACGGATATATTACTACGAGTCCAAATACCGAATTTATGTATAAAGTCGATAATTATTACGCCCCTAATTACGATTCCGGAATAGCTTGGAACGATCCTGATTTAGATATTAGTTGGCCGTCTTTGCCATCGCATTTATCTGAACCTATTTTGTCAGAAAAAGATAAGAAACAACAAGCGTTTAGAACTTTTCAAAGTCCATTTTAGCCACTGAAATATTTTATTGTATGTGTCAAAAAAGAGACTATCGTTCGCTTTCCGGGAAAAACGCCGAGTTTAAATTTCAGGTTGTTGTTGAAGAAACTGACCTTTGGGTGAGTCTTGGCGGGTTGCGTCCTAAATTTTTAGAAGCGGGACTTTTTCTTGCTCAAACAAAATGCGAACAGCTTGTTGCACAGCGAGTTTTAGAGTTGCGAGCGGAAATTCAAAATACAATTTTATTGCAACCTGAGTTTAAAACTAGTTTAGTACCTGTTGTTTTGGGTTTTGATGGCTCTGATTTGATTAAAGAAATGACGAGTGCGTCCACGATTATGCAAGTTGGTCCTATGGCGAGTGTTGCCGGGGCTATTGCCGAAGCGGTTGCCAGGGGGCTACATCAATATTTTACTGAAGTCTTGGTGGAAAATGGTGGCGATACTTTTATGTATTGTGAAAAAGAACAAACTGTTGCCTTGCTTACCGACCCGGCAGAGCAAGCGAGTATTGGGGTTTTAGTAAATCCTTGTGATAGTCCGGTTTCTTTTTGTGCTTCGTCGGGAAAATTTGGACATTCTTTAAGCTTCGGAAAGAGCGATTTGGCGGTAATTCGGGCAAAAAACGGTGCTTTGGCTGATGCTGCCGCGACTGCTGTTGGAAATCGTTTAAAAAAAGCTAAAGATGTGAATTCAGTTTTGGCATATGTACAAATCCTGCAAAACCGAGGCTTGGAAGGTGTCTTTGTGTTGTGTGATGGAAAAATCGGAGTTTGGGGAAATATGGAGTTAGTAGCGTTATAGATATAAGGGCATTAACAACGCTGACGTCTCTGTTTTATAGCGGATTTTAAACAAGCGTTAGGACTTTAGATGTTTGGGGAAAATTTAAAATGATATCACGGACTTGGCATGGGGTAGTTCCTGTAACTCAAAGAAACGCATTTAAAGAATATTTAGACCAAACGGGTGTAAAAGAAGCTATTGAAATTGATGGCAATCTAGGTGCTTATATACAGATTGCAGACCAAAATGAGTATAGTCATTTTTTTCTTTGCACGATTTGGAATACATGGGAAGATATTTTACTTTATGCAGGAAAAACACCTTATATAGCCATTACTTATCCTGAAGACCAACGATTTGGTTTAATTTCAGACCCTATTGTCATTCATCAAAAAGTGTATACTTGCGAGAACCCTTTTATAGAAAAGGCGCTGTGGTAATTATTTTGTTGCCGAATAGTATAAGCATTTTAAAATCCACAGGGGCATATCCAGCCTAGACCGCTTTATAGAACTCTTAACTTATAAAAAAACACTCGCTTTATAAAAAAAACTAGACGTAAAAAAAGAGCCACTTTTTTAAGGTGGCTCAAATATGTATATTTTATGGGTTATATTCCCTTTCAGCGTAGTGAGCTGATTTTATATTTAATCTTACGTTTTTATGTTAGTCCCATTCGCCCATGGGCAGACCGGCAAGGACAATATCTTTTTTGGGCCCTCCGAAAGCCAAGAGGCGTAAAACCTTTGCCTCCGGTGCATCAACAGTTGTTGTTGAGCCAAACCTTAAATTTTCTGGAGCCAATCTCTCAAGCAATGTGTACATTGGAGAAATCATCATTAAACCAAGTTCTCTCAGTGAAGTAAAGAATGAGTTTAGTAGAGATAAAATGTTCATAACAACCTCCTTATAGAGAAGTACTGAGAATTAAAATTTTATGAGATACTTTTTATACCTTTATAAAACTAATCTTTTTATCCTTAACTTATATATAAACATAAAAATCAAGTTTGTCTAGTGTTAAAGTGATTTTTTTGTAAATATTTTTTATTTTAATTAACATACTGATATTTATTGTAATATTTTTTGATTTTAAGGGTTGTTGATTAATAATTTGTCTTTATTCCGGTTTTATATTAAGATATTTTTTTAAATTCTTGTAAAATAACGTTGTAATTTTGCAAAAAAATCTCTAATTGGTTTTATCTATTTTGAATACAGAACAGCCCGTCTCTTTAATCGCCGAGGTCGCGTTACTTTCTCCGCCTTTTGTTACTTTAAGCTATAGCCTGCCTAAGGTTTTTGTTCCAGAATTTTGGAAGGTAGGGCAAAGGGTGGTCTTACCCCTTGGTAGTGGCGTCAGGATAGGCGTTTTACTCGCTTTAAAACCCCAAACAGAAATAACCAATAATTCTCAAACCAAAGATATAGTGCTTAAAGATTTAATTTGGTCTTTAGATAAAAAAAGTTTTTTTTCAGAATCTTATCTGCGTGTTTTAATACAACTTTCCCATCGTCTCTTTTTACCGATAGGTCAAATTTTAGCTTCTGTTTTGCCGATAGGTTTACGCTCTAACCAGTTAAAACTTTGTGTTTTTAACGGTCAAAAGCCCAAAAAATATACTTTAAAGGAGCTGCGTTTTTTTGATGAAGAAACTTATCGCAAGCTTGCTGAATTGTGGGCGAGCGGTCAGGGAGGAATTATCGAGCGTAATATTAATACGCTTGAAAATGAACTTTGCGAATTGTGTGTTGATCCGCCTTGGGCGGTGCGTCCTTCGGCAAAACGCCAAATTGCTTTACTTGAATTGTTGTGGGAAAATGGTGCGTTAAATCGTAAAATTATTCAGGATAAATTAGGGGCGGAGGCAAACGAAAGCCTCAAACGCCTAAGTGAACTTGGTTTTGTTAAAGTACGCCCTGCTCAAGGAGAAGAGGCTGAGGCCGATGAAATTCAGAAAATATGGGAAAAAGTTCCATTAAACGAAGAAGTTTCCGCTTTTGAGTTGACCAATGCTCAACAAGAAGTTGTGGATAAACTTAAAGATTCCCTAGATACTCACCAGAGAAGTTCTCATTTATTACACGGTATTACCGGAAGCGGAAAAACCGTTGTCTATTTGGAATTATTGAAACATTGTTTGGCCCAAGGGCGTTCCGTAATCTTGCTTGCTCCCGAAGTTGCCTTGGCGATTAAACTAAAGAACGATTTGCAAAAACGTTTTCCGCAACAAAAGATTATTTTATCACATGGTTATCAAACTCCAACTTTGCGTGAATCGATTTTCCGCCAAGTTTCCGAAGCTCAAGAGGCTTTGGTGATTATTGGAACACGTTCTTCGTTATTTTTACCTTTGAAAAATCCGGGTTTAATTATTTTGGACGAAGAACATGATGCTTCTTTTAAACAAGACGAGGGTTTGGTTTATCAGGCAAAAGAGTTGGCTTATGCGATTGTACAAGAATATAACGCCATGCTTTTATTGGGTTCGGCGACCCCTGATATTAAAAGTTTTCAGGCAACCAAACAAGGGCGTTTAACTCTACATTCTTTGCCGGAACGTGTTGGCGGAGGAACACTTCCACAGGTTGAGCTTGTGGATATTCGCCATTTAACGCCGACTGATGGAATTTTGGCAAAACCGAGCCAAGAGGCTTTGCTTGAAACAATTAATAAGGGTGAACAGGCTGTTATTCTTTTAAATCGCCGTGGTTATGCTCCGTTAATTTATTGCATGCAGTGTAGTGAACCGATAAAATGTCCGCATTGCGATATTGCTTTAACTTATCATAAAGCCAGAGAGCGGGTGGTTTGTCATTATTGCGGTTATAATTATGCCTTTCCCGCTCCTTGTCCGACTTGTAAGAGCTTGAATTTTGTACCTTTTGGAGAAGGTACGGAGAAGCTGGAAGAAAGTTTGAGCGGAATTCTTCCGCCTGATGTAAAAATTTTGCGTCTTGATCGTGATAATGCCCGTAGAGCCGGGCGTATGGAAGAAATTCTTGCGGCTTTTGCACGAAAAGAAGCCCAAGTTTTGGTCGGAACTCAAATGCTTTCAAAAGGGCATCATTTCCCTGACGTTACTTTAGCCATTGTGGCTGATGCTGATTTAGGGTTGAATTTACCTGATTATCGGGCGACCGAGCGTAGTTTTCAGCTTTTTGTACAAAGTGCTGGGCGTGCCGGACGTGGAAGCAAGGCAGGCAAAGTTTTAATTCAAACTCGAAATCTCAACCATTATTGCTGGGATTATGTCAAAAGTACCGATTTTAGCGGTTTTTTTGAAGTTGAATTACAAAAACGCAAACGTATGAAATATCCGCCTTTTACAAACTTGGCGTTAATTCGCTTAAGCTTTCCGGTAGAATGGAAAGAAGGCTATAAGGCAATGGAATTATTTGCTGAAATTTATAAAAAAGAGGCTGAGACTCTTGATGTTGCCGTGCTTGGACCTGCTCCTGCTCCTTTGAGTATGTTAAGGGGCAGAAGACGTTATAATTGTTTATTAAAAGCTCAAAATTGGCAACATATACGTCGCATTTTTCAAGTCGGTTTACAAAGTAACCCTTTTAAAGACAAGATCCGTATGCATCTTGATTTAGACCCTGTGAATATGATGTAGTATTTTTTTGTGATTAAGATGTTTATATCTTGGGAGTATAGATATAAGCACTTAAAAAAATTAACATATTGCTTTGTGATAAAGCAAAATCTGATAACACAACCGACTTGCATTATCAGATTTTTTTATTAACCAGTAAAATTAATAACTTGATTTTCTAACAACTTGAACAGTCTCCTCCGCTACAACCACCACACTTGCTTCCTCCGCCAGAACTTGGGAAAGTAACGGTTTGACCGGCTCTTGATGGGCCGGGAACATTAAATTGTGCCATTGAAATAAGCTTTTGACAAACGTTATGCTTACATTTCGGACAAGGTGGAAGATCATTTCCAAACACTAATTCTTCAAATTCATTTCCGCACTTTTCACAACGAAATTCAAAAATAGGCATATAACCCTCGATATTTTTATTGATTTTATAATTGTTACAAATATGGCTCTAATAAAAGAGCGTTTTCAAAAAGATAATAATCAGTTAAACGACAAAGTAAATGTTCTAAAGCAATATGTATTTCTTGTACGAGTGCTGTGTTTGCTTCAGGTACATTAAATAAATAATCACAGACACTTGCCATTTTTCCGCCTGTGTTTCCGGTTAGACCGACAACGAGCATTTGTTTCTCTTTGGCTACTTCAATCGCTCTTAAAACATTTGTACTGTTTCCCGAAGTTGAAATCGCAAAGAGCATATCGCCTTGATTCCCTAAGGCTTGAACCTGTTTGGAAAAAATTTGCTCAAAGCTAAAGTCGTTACCTATTGCAGTTAAAATTGAACTATCGGTTGTCAGTGCAATCGCAGGCAGAGGGGGGCGATCGAGCTCAAAACGGTTTACAAACTCGGCGGCAAGGTGTTGAGCATCAGCAGCACTTCCCCCGTTTCCACAGAGCAGTATTTTATTCCCTCCGGCAAGACACAAGGCGGTTTCTCGTCCAACCGTTTTGATTAATTCTCTATTTTCTCTAAAAAATAACTCTCTTAAGTTCATGCCGGCTTTGGCGTGATGGTCTATCATTTCTAAAATAATATTTTCAGCAGGCATATTAGCTCCTAAGATTTAATACAAATTTCTTTTTTAATAGCGTAAGTTTGTTTATTAATCAAGGTTATTACAAGGTCAAACAGATAACCGCCAACAACGCTTTATTCTTGATTATCTTTTATAGTCCATGTAATTTGGAATAGACTTCCTCTTTTTTCTTGAAATTCAGGTAGGTTACTTTCATTAATCAAAGGACTTTGAGTCAGGTCTTGAGCAATTATTTCAGCCCCCCAACTTTCTACAAAAGTATGTACAATTGAAAGACCAAGCCCCATGTTTTGCGGTGTTACGCTTGAACTGAAAAATGGGTTAAATATTTTGTCTTCGTCGCCTTTAAGACCCGGACCATTATCGATAAATTGCAGAATAATTTGTTTGGGTTCGGCAAGACAATATGATCTTACAAGGATTATTCTGTTTACGTCTTTTGGGGCATTGAGCTTTGAGAAAGCGTCTATAGAATTTTTTATAATATTTAAGAAAACTTGTTCAAGTTGTACCTTGTTGGCTAAAACAAAAGAATTTTCAGCGTCTATGTGGTTAATTAGTTTGATGTTTTGTTGGTTTAATTGTTGAGATAAAAGTTTTTTTACTTCATGAAAGCTGTGTTCCAAAGAAGCAAGTTCAAGATCGGGAATTTTTTCTTGTAGTGCCAAGGCTCTCATGTTTGAGATAATTGCTTTTATTTTTGAGGCTTCTTTTAAGATAAGGTCTAGTCTTTCTTGAATTTTATCAGGGCTCAAGTCTTTTTTCTGTTCAAGTAAAACCTTTAAACCGGCACTGTAAAGATGAACAGCCGAAAGGGGTTGATTAATTTCGTGGGCTATTCCGGCGGCAAGTATGCTTAATCCCTCAAGTCTTTTAACTTGGGCAAGGCGATATTCCACTTTTTTTCTTTCGGTAATGTCGTCGAGCATGGCGATAACGGCTCTAACATTTCCTTTTGGGGTTTTTATTGGTAAAAAGCTAAGACGAAAAAATTTTTGTTCATTGTTTATAATAAGAGAAGTTTCGCATTCATGATTTTCGGCGGTTTCAAAGGTTAAACGCACGGGGGAATCAGGGCTGTTGGGGTTGTGGAGTTTTTCATCATGAAAAAGGTTGAAAAAAGCCTTACCTCTTGAGGCGTTAGAACCGAACCATTCTTGTAGGCGTAAGTTGCTTAAACCGATTAATTGGTTTTTTCCCATTACTGCTAAGCCGAGCGATAAATTATCGGAAACGGTTCGATAGCGTTCTTCGCTTTGGTTAAGGGCGACTTGAGTTTTTACATCTGAAGTAATATCAAGACCGACTTGAAGTAAAAGTTTGTTATTGTTTAAATCATCAAAAGGATAAGAATAAACTCGAAAGGCACATGGTCTGTCTTTTGGTGACCAATCGGTTACTGAAACCGTTCCGGTCTTAAAGGCTTCAAAAGGGTTGCAAGGCGTGCAGGTATTTTTGTTTTGCTTCATTATTTCGTAACATTTACCGTTTTTTATTGAACCGAAATAATTAGAAAAAGCCTTGTTTGCAAAGACAATATTGTGATTTTGATCAATAAGCACCACATAGCCCGGGATATGATCAATTATATTTTTAAGTTTATAATAATCGTTGGAATTTTGACTTTCTTTGGGACAAGCCGATAAAGTCGCAATAACTTTATAAGAGTTGTGAGTTTGTGTGTAAATATTTCGTGTTGAAACTTGAATAAAAACAGGCTGTTGTTCTTTATCTAAAAAAGTTAAAACAAAGTTACTGATGCCGTTATTGTTTTTTTGAATCAACAAAGCACTTTCTATGGTAACTAAATTCAAATGACTTGATAACGATTGAAGCAACAGTGCGTAAAATGTATCTTTATCCCAGTTGGTAAGCGATAAAATAATCGAAGCGGCATAAGAATCAAATAAATTATTTGCCTCTTGCAACTCAAAAAGCTGATTTAAAAAAACTTGCACGGAAGTCGGAATATTAGCGATCTTTTGCAAGTTGCCAACTTGTGCTGTTGATATGCCTTTAGTTTTTGACGAAACTCGGTATCTCATTTTTGACTCTTATTCTTTATCATATTAAAGACCGTTGTAAAATTCCGTTTTGCGTTCTTTGTTATCTCTTATGCCCTGCTTGCACATCGCATAAAACGCCTTAAAGCACAAAACTCACCAATTTTACAGGAAAAATTAATTAATTTTTTATTTCAGGTTGAGCCTATTATGTAAAAGTCTCATATTTATTTGAGATATTGTTTTTTTCTTAAGCCCAAATCAATTAATTTTGAAACCAAAGCGTCATAATCTAAGCCGATAGCGGCGGCTTCTTGTGGAATTAAACTTGTGGGAGTCATTCCGGGCAGTGTGTTGACTTCTAAAAGCCAGAGTTTTTCGTTTTTGTCCAAGATAAAATCAGCACGACTATAATCGCTTAAACCGAGTAATTTATGAGCTTTAAGAGTAAGAGCTTGTATTTCTTCGGTAAGCTCTTTGCTAATTGGTGCGGGACATATTTCTTCGGCTCCGCCTTTGGTATATTTACTTTTATAATCAAAAAAATCAGAGTTGGCGATTTTTGGGCGTATAAGGATAGGGGGAAGCGGGGTCTCGTCTAAAATTCCGCAAGTTATTTCAACGCCTTCTATATTTGGTTCGACAATAAATTCTTTTGGGCTGTTTAAAAGCGTATCCAAGCTGTTTGCTAATTCTGTTTCGTTATTGATTTTAGCAAGTTCGAGACTTGAACCGCCTGTGTTTGATTTTATAAAAACAGGATATTCAAAAGTCGGACGCCAATTTTTTTGGGGTTTGGTGCTTAAAAGCTCCCAATCTGCGGTTGGAAGGTTCGCATGGCGAAACAATTCTTTTGCGGCGGCTTTATTTAGAGCCAAAAAAGAACCGGCCGGATTACTGCCTTGATAAGGACATTTTAATGCTTCGAGCATGGCTTGGATAAGCCCGTCTTCTCCCGGACAACCATGTAGGTTGATAAAGGCAAAATCTTGATTTTTAACGGCTTTTGTTAAACCGTTTAGTGAAATTTTTGGGTCAAAAAAGGTTACTTGATGTCCAAGACGCTGTAAGGCTGATTTTATTCCCACAGCTCCCGATAAAGAAACATCACGTTCGCTAGACCAACCGCCCGCTATTAAAAGAATATTCATTGAGGTTTACTCCAAAACGTTCGCTCAAGGCTTTTTCTAAATCAGTACCTTGTTTTTGTGATAATTTTATGCGTTCGATAATTTCTTTGGTTTTTCCGTATCTGTTGATTAAATCGTCATAACGTTCTTCAAGACTGACGATTTGGTGATGTTTTACTCTTTTATCGGCATAAACAATAATTAAGGGCATAAGCCAAGCATCTTCAAAAATGTTTGGGGTAAAAGGCCAATAAACATGATGTAAAACCGCCTGACCGATACGATGGTTTCTTGTTTCTTTAATGACCCAAGACGCTCCGAGTTGAGCATGGCTTCCGCCGAACTGAATACAATAATGTTTTGCCAGATCGTGTAATAAGGCGGCGGCGTGTATTTCGTCAAGGTTGATCTTAATATTTTGTTCTTTAATTATTGTGGCGATTGTGTCGGCTACTTTGGCAACACTTGTGCTGTGCTCTTGAATATGCTGAGGCATTTCATATTTTTTCCAAAGTGAAAAACACTCTTCGTTGGTAGGGAAAAGACCGGTTGAAGGGCTTTGGCTACCGGTATAGTTATATTTGTTATAGTTAATTGCAAATATTTTTTCCGGAAGGTTTGTTCCAAGATAAGTATTTTGTGGCATATGTTTTATTTCTTGTAAAAGATGAGAGAAACCCTGAATAAAATCGAGGTGTTGTTTATTGTTGTTTATAACTACTATATTTGTCAATCATTTTTAAGATTTCTGCTTTATGGTAAGGTTTTGGAATAAAATCGTTACAACCCGCCATAAACATGCGTTCTCTTGCCTCCGGCAGAACATGAGCCGTAATCGCCAAAATCGGAGTTTGCGGTAACCCTTGTTCTTGTTCCATTGCTCTTAGAATGCGTGTTGCTTGATAACCGTCCATTATTGGCATTTCAATATCCATAAAAATTACATCAAAAGTATGATGTTTAAAGGCTTCTATGGCTTCCGCCCCGTTATGTGCTTCTACTAACATATGATTGGTAGAACGCAAGTAAAGAGAGAATATTTGTCTGTTGTTAAGGTTGTCTTCAACATGCAGTATTTTAAGCGGAGCTGTTCGCTCTGTTGCCGCTGTTTGTCCGTAATCTGTGTTGAAATCTGTGTCGGCTGTAAAGAGCGAAGCCAGATATTCCGGTAGTTTTGCTTCTTGTTTTAAAGGCGGCGTTTCATAGCGTATTTGAGGTTGTTGATCAAAGTTAGAGGCAGAGTTACTTGGTGGAATATTGGGAGACGCAAGAGTATTGATAGGAACGCCAATAGTTTGAGTTACTTCTGTTTGTATGTTTGAGCTGTATTTATTTTCGTTTGTATTTTGCAAAGCCAACTCAGGAATCATTTTAGAGCCGTCTTCCAAGGTATCGGGAAGATTTTCCAAGCGTAAGACCACCTGAATGCAAGTTCCTTTTTGTTCTTCGCTACTAAGCGAAATGTTTCCGCCCATCATATCAATTAGAATTTTACAAATAGACAAACCAAGCCCTGAACCGCCAAATTGTCTTGCGGTTGAGGCATCGGCTTGGGTAAAGTCTTCAAATACTTGAGCCTGTCTGTTTTGCGGAATTCCTATTCCCGTATCTGAGATCGTAAAGATAACCGTACTTGCACCGATTTCTTTTGGTGCATTTGTGTCGAGTTTAACGTCAAGGGTAATATTGCCAACGCTAGTAAATTTTAGGGCGTTTGCCAAAAGATTGTTAATAATTTGTCTTAATCTTAAAGGGTCGCAAGCCACTTTTTGTGGTAGATTTGGGTCAATATTAACAATAAAGTTAAGACCTTTATTGCTTGTGAGGAGGCTAAATTGTTGTTGTATGTCTTTTATTAATTCTTTTAGGTCTACGGCTATTTTTTCAAGTTGCAGTTTTCCTGATTCTATTTTGGAAAAGTCAAGAATTTCATTAATTACACCTAAAAGATTGGTTCCGGCATTTTTTAAAATAGAGTTGTATTCTGTTTGTTCCTCGTTTAGCCTTGTTTCAGACAAAAGCTCAGCCATTCCGATAATAGCGTTAAGCGGCGTTCTTATTTCATGGCTCATGCGTGCTAAAAACTGGCTTTTTGCCGTGCTTGCCGAGTCTGCTACTTTACATTTGTTTTCTAACTCACGCATACGCATTTTTTCAGAAAGGTCAGTAATCGAACCTTCGTAAACAGTTTGGTTATTTGTACTGTTTTGCCCTTTAATTTTAATAATTATATTAACGTGTATAGGCTCTTGATTTTTACGCAACAAGTTAATCGTATTAATATAAAGAGAAGTGTTTTGAAGATTGGTTCTTATTAATTCCCACTCTTTGATCCCTGAATAAAGATGGCGACTAAGCGATTGAGTTTCTGAGATCAACTGTTCGGGGTTGTCGTAACCTAACAAAGCCGAAAAGCTTTTATTAACCCTAATAAGTTCTCCATTGGCATTAATATGGAACAACCCTTGCGGTGCATCATCAAAGATTTGTTCATAGTTTTGTTCGGCGAGGTCTTTATCGTGGGTTAATTTTTGTATGATGTCTTTACTTTCAGTAAAATCTAAGAGTAAAGCATTTTTTTCTCGAGAGGAATTTTCTATCTTTTGTTTTAGCTGTCCAACCAGAGCGATTACGTTTTGTATTTGATAGTAAATAGCACCAAGGCGTTTTTGCCCTTGATAGGTTTCCCAGGCTTTTGTTATTCCTTCAAGTGAATCAATTGTACCGACTAAAACTTTGGCACAAGCGTTATGAATTGCGTTTAGCGGGGTGTTTACTTTTCGTGTATTATAAGCTCCGATTAGAATGACGATAAAAGCTAAAGCTGTGGCAATACTTAAAAACAAGATAAAAAACGGTGCTTCGTTTGGTGTTAAATTATAATCATAAGTTACCAAATAGCCGATAATATTTTTGTTGTCGTTGAAAACAGGGCCGTAATTGACCATTACTTGAACGCCGTCGGCATCTTTTTCGATAAGCTGTATTGGTAAATTACTCGAAACAATTGTTTGAGGAATGTTTATTGGTAATGCAAAAGGCAGTTGGCTCGTGGTGGTTTGGTTTGAGTTTGTTGTTGTATTTGCTTGATAGCTACCGTTAAATGCTTCCGGCGTCATTACGTTTACTTTTACATCTGTGAGTTTTTCCAAAGTATAGAGCAATTCCGGAGATATTTTTTCATAAATAAACAAATAGTTAGTGGCGTTACCTGTTTTGTCGAGTTTAATCGGCTGTGCTACTTGAAAATAATTTTGGTTATTTATGCTGACTATATCAACAATATCTTGGGCGTTTTTCATTTGTTCCAAGACTTTTGGAGTAGTGGAAACGGCTTGATTGGTTAATGCTGAAGTTATATCGGGTATTTCTCCGGCAAAGATTGTTTTTTTTCCGTTTTGATCAACAAGCTCTATATAGCTTGTATTTAAAAACTTTACACGAGAATCAAGCTCTCTTTGTAATTGAGAATATTTTTCTTTGCTTTGTTGTGTTACGTTAATAATTTTTGCAAGGTCTTGTTTTCGATATTCCAGTTTGGTTTGCAAAAATTTATTTGCAATATGCAATTGTGTAAGACCATTATTTTTAATAGTTTGTGTTTTATGTTCTTGGTTGGCATAAAAAGCCACACCACCGACAACAAGTATAATTAATACGGCTATTATGAAGTATGAGCGGAATATGGAATAACTTAAAGGAAAAGTATTTTTTGTTGCCATTAATTCGTCTTGGCTGATTTGGTTATACATTGTAGTATTATTCCTTTCTAAACAGATTTTATATCAGTTAGTTTTATTGTAATATAATATTATGAATTAGTCGACTTATAATTGATATTCTTTATGTACAACCTTCATACTTCTTGGTTGCAATTAGTTAGTGATTAAAAACATTGAAATATGTCGTGAAAAGTTGTAATATAAATAAGTTTTAAGCATTTTATCAAGATATGATCAAGCATTTTCAGTATAATGGTTTAAAAATATTTTCAAGATATTGTTTATATTGTGGAATGAGAATATTATTGTTTCTAATTTGCTTTAATCCTTAATGACTCAAGCTTGTATAAATTACTAAGTGCATTTTTTAAGCACGGGTAAGGACGTGATATGACAAAACAGTCGATTGTTCCAGCTGTAGCGGAAAATAAAATACCAAAAGCCCAAAAAACAAAAAAGAGCCAAAAAACGACTGTAGCGGTTGATATTTTGCCTGATTTACCAAAAGCTTCTCAAAAAGTTTCTAAAGAAAATGTTAAACCGCTTTTGACAAAGCCTGGGTCAGAGAAAAGAAAGCAAGACAATAAAACAAGCAAGGCTAAAGTCGAGCCGTTACTTGATATTGATAAAAGCGATGTGCCTGAAAATGAGGCTTATAAAGCCAAAGATAAAAAAAGAAAGAAAGCTCAGGTTGAGGCTCCACTCTTGTCAAAATCTTTGCCTAACACTTCGGAAAAACAAGAAAAATCTGGCATTATCGAGCCTGAACTTTTGGAAGAGAGCGAAGAAAACGATGATGAGGTAGAGTTAGACAGCGGTTTAGAGTTAAGCGACCTTGACCCGAGCGTTGATCTATTAAGCTTTCCTTCTGATTTGGAGGGAGACGAAGCCGTCTTGCCCGCTGTTCGCCTTGTGGCAAGCCCGATCATGCGTGATGCTTTAAATGCCTATATTCAGGCAATTAGCAAGTTTCCTTTGATTCACCCGGACGAGGAGCAAGAACTCGCAAGACGAGCTTTAAACAATGATCAAGAGGCTGCGTTTAGGTTAATTTCCGCCCATCTACGTTTGGTTGTTAAAATTGCTATGGAATTTCAAAGGCGTTGGATGCAAAATGTCCTTGATTTAATTCAAGAAGGAAATGTCGGTCTTATTCGTGCCGTTAATAAATTTGACCCTGAAAAAGGTATAAAGTTTTCATATTATGCCTCGTTTTGGATTAAAGCTTTTATTTTAAAGTTTATCATGGATAACTGGCGTATGGTTAAAATCGGTACGACCCAGGCCCAGCGAAAACTTTTTTATAATCTCAACAGAGAAAAACAAAAGCTCATTGCTCTTGGTTTTAACCCTGATAGCGAAATGCTTGCGAAACACTTAAACGTAAGCAAAGAAGAGATTGTTGATATGGAACAACGCTTGGATTCGCAAGATTCTTCTCTTGATTTAACCGTGAGTCAAGACGGAGAAGGTGCCAGCCGCATAGACTTTTTGCCCGCTCTTGGACCTGGGGTTGAAGACAGTATAGCAACGCATGAAATATCTTTGATAATACGAGATAAGTTGTCTGATATTTTACCGTTTTTATCCGAAAAAGAAGTATGTATTTTAAACGAAAGGCTATTGTCCGATGACCCGGTTACGCTCAGAGAAATAGGAGAGCGTTATAATATTACTCGTGAAAGAGTAAGGCAAATCGAAACGCGTTTATTGCAAAAACTTAAAGAGTTTTTAACAAAAGATATACAAGATTTTTCTGAAAGTTGGATAGTTGAATAATTTTTTTTAGTTACTTATAAGGATTGATATGAACTTTAAACTTAATATTCCGTTATTAAAGGGAATTTTTATTATAATGAGACGTGTGTCCGTTTTCTGTTATCTTTGCTTTACTTTGCTCTGTACAGTTTTTGTTTGTTCTTCTTGTGCAATAAGCTCTACAAACTCAACAAGTGCTACTTTACGTCCGCCGGTTGATTGGAAGTTGTCGCAAGATTCAGAAAGAATATATCAATTACTTAAGTTGTTTAGTGCTACAACAGAAAAAAATACGGAAGATGCCCTGAGTGCGGCAAGAACCTTATCTGAACTTAACCCAACCCCTGATATACTGGGAGAAGTCGCTGTTGTGTTGTTGATAAACGGACAAGTAGCCGAGGCTAAAGATATTGCCCTTTCCGGTTTAAAAAAAGCTCCGTTTGACGAGCGTTTAAATTATTTATTGGCAGAGATTTATACTCAAGAAAAACGTTATCAAGATGCTTTGGCCATATTATTGAATTATCAAAAAAATAATAAAAATAAAGCTGAGTTGAAAAATAAAAAGGCTGATAAACAAGAACAAATTAGAACAGAAAAAGAATTGCAACAAGAGATAGCAAGGCTTTATTTGTTATCGGGGTTTAATTCGGAAGCCGAACAATATATCCGCAAAATTTCACAACGTGGTCCTTTGTTAGACTATTATCTTGGGCAAGCCCTTTTTGCCCAGTCAAAAATTAATGAAGCGGAAAAATCTTTTTTAAGTTCAGTAGAAAAAGCTCCGAGTTTTGAACAAGCTTATTTGGCATTGGCAGCTTTATATGAAAAGCAAGAACGTTGGAATAAAGCCGCCGAGATGAGAAAAAAAGTTTTTGATTTTGATCCGGATAACGATAAGTATCACGGGGCGTTAATTTATGACTTACTACAGGCGAATGACTTTAAAGGCGTTAATAGCGTTTTAGACGGTTCTGTGCAAAATGTTGAGTTTTTATTAGATGTTGCCAGTGTTATGTATGCCAATAAACAATATGAACAGGCAGAGCTTTTGTTGAAAAACATTTTAAGCGGAAAGTATGATTCAAAAGAACAAAATGACGAGATGTCTGTAAAGCTGAATTTTGAACAAAGCAATCAGCAAAACAAAGAAAATTCAAAACAAGCTCTTGAAATTCCCGTGCGTAAAATAGACGCAAACTATTTACTCGGGGCTCTTGTCTATGAATCTAAAAAAGATGCCGATACAGCCTTAAAATATTTAAAACTTATTCCTCAAAACAGTAGGTTTTATCAGGGTAGCGTCAACTTGATTGTTTATATTCTGCTTAATCAAGGCAAAAAACAAGAAGCAATCGCATTTTTGGATAACTCCATTAAAGAAACGCCGAATAATTTATATTTTTTAAAAATCAAAACTGATATGTATATCAGCGATAAGGAATATCAAAAAGCTCTTGATCTTTTAAATAAAGCTCTTAAAGATTTTCCAAAAGATGTGGAATTGCGTTATTCTTACGGAGCGGTTTTGGAAGAAATGGGGCGTTCTGATGAATCGTTGGCAGTAATGGAAGAACTGGTTAAAGAATTTCCATTTTTTGCAGGTGCTTTAAACTATGTCGGCTATACCCTGACTGAACAAGGTAAAGACTTGGACAGGGCCGCCCAGCTACTTGAAAGAGCCTATGCTCAAGCACCCGATAACCCTCATATAATTGACTCTTTTGCTTGGGTCAAATTTAAGAAAAAAGACTATAAAAAAGCTTGGAATTTAATTAAACGAGCTGTTGAGTTATCGGGAAAAGATGCGGTTGAGTCGGTTATTTGGGAACATTATGGAATGATTGCCGAAGCGATGGGCGATAAAAAAGAAGCCTTAAAGGGATATAAAAGTGCTCTTGAGGCAAAACATGAGAAACCTGAATTTATTCAACAAAAAATAGACAACTTAAAAAAGAAACCGTAATTTTTGTTAAACTCTTGCAAAGATAAATTATTTGCCAATAACATTTGCGTTTAAAAACCTTTTTAGTTATTTTGTAAAAAATTCCTTTGGGTTAATTTTTGAGTGTTTTATTTAATAAAAATGATTTTTAACCTTAGCCTCCAATAAATAATAATTATGCATATTACTTGTCCTAAATGCGGTTTTTCCGCTGAAATTGATTTGAATAAATTATCTCCCACTGCTGTTATCGCCAATTGTCCCCAGTGTCAGAACCGTTTTCGCTTTAGAGAGCTTAATCAGGCCGATGAAGTTATAAATAATTCCGACCTGTCTGAACAGAATGTTAATCATGAAAACTCGCCTTTAAACAGAGACTTTGACGAGTCGGCAGAAAATAATGATTATGATAAAAATGCTCAACAGCTATTTGATGATAATCAACGTGCTCAAAACAAACGAGAGAATGAAGAAAAACAAAATAAAGCCAAGAGTATCTGGGACGAACTTGAGGCAGAACACGAACTTGAAGCCCAAAAACGCAAACAAAACAAAACGGACGAAGACGCTTGGCTTAATGCTCATAAACCAAACTCGATAAATCTTAAAAAAGAAAGCAAAATGAGCAATTGGCAACAAAAGCTTGGGTTAAACAATATAGATTATTCCAAAATTCCTTGGGAACACCCCGGCGAACTTGGCTATGCCGGTGCATTTTTTGAAACCTGTAAGCGAATAATCTTAAGCCCTTATCGTTTTTTTGAGGGAATGCAACCGATACAGTCTTTATTGCCTGCTTTTGCCTTTGCCTGTTTTTGGAAATTTTTTGATATGATTTTAACGGTTATTTATCACCCCGAAATATTTAATCGTTTAATAGAAAGTACCTCTTTAAAAGAAGCGGATACTTCAACGCATATTATTGGATCTGTTGTGGCGGCTTTTGTCGTGAGCGGAATGTTATTTGGAATTTTGTTGCTTTTTGCCTTGTTGTTAAGTTTAACCACACGTTTTATTGTAGGAAAACGCCCAAGTTTTTCTCAATGTTTTGCTATTGTGTGTTATCCGAATACTATTTTAATTTTATCGGTTTTACCTTTTACTATATTGATTTTACCTGTTTTTATTGTGAGTATGTTTTATCAGTTTGTGGCAATACATAAGGGTTTAAAGTTAAGCATTGGTGAATTTGCAAAAGTCGCCGGTGTTTTGGTTTTGTGTTTTGTCTTGTTTTTGATTGTGCTTCAGCAATTTGTTGCTTCATATATAACAATGTAGGGTTTTATACCTGATTGCCCAGAGGTGAAATGTGGATGAGTTGATTGGATTAGGCTTACTTTTTCTTTTCCTTTTTTGGTTGTTTCCGCTCCTGACTTTTTTGCGTCAAGGAACGACCAAAGAACTTATTGAAAAGTTGCTGTTCAAGTCTGATGCCTTGTGGTCAAGACAGGAAAAACTGACAAAAGAAGTTGAAGACTTAAATCTTAAATTGCAACAACTGATTGATAACCCTTCTGTTTTTAAAAAAGAAGGCTTTGTTGCTCCTGATGCTGAACAAAGAGCAAAACAACAATTTGAAGCGGCTCAAAAAGCTCAAGAGACTTATGCGTTTCAAAGCGAAGAACCAAAAGCACAAACTCAAGATTTTACAGTTGGGGCAAATTTACCGAACACAGTTCTTGAGTCTGAACCTGTTGCACAGGAAGAAATATTTCAAGTTGCGGCAAAGTCTTTTGATGAATTTAGTCATAGTTCAAACCTAGAAACTACTGATGATATTTTAAGCGACAATATCCAAGATAAAACTTTAGTCGCAGGCGAATACGCTTTAAACTCTGATTTAATCGTTTCTAAAGATGAATTAACTACAAACTCACCGACTATTGAAACAGAGAACGCTACTCAAGCCGAAACGTTTGTTATGCCTGAAAACGTGGAAGCTGTAGCGAGTGAAGAGCTTCCGGAAGAGAATAAAACTCAACATTTCACAGAATCGGTTTCAGCTCAAACGAATATATATCAAAGAAGACCACCACAGCCAACAATCTTTGACAAGGGGCTTGATTTGGTAAAACAACTTATTGATAGTGGTAACCACTGGGTTGTTTTGGGTGTTTTAATGTTGTTTATCGGTTTTGGTTTTCTCGCTAAGTATACAATTGAACTCGGTTTATATACGCCTGAATTACGCTTGTTGACTTCGGCTGTTTTTGGGCTTGGCTTACTTACTTTAGGTTGGCGTTTACGCAATAAAAGACGTGATTTTGCGTTAATTTTACAAGGTGGCAGTATTGGTATTTTATATATTACCGTTATTGCGGCAGTAAGGCTTTATGAATTTATTCCGTCTATTATGGGCTTAATTTTATTAGTCTTGTTTGCTGTTTTTTGTGTGTTGTTGTCAATTTTGCAAAACGCTCCCGCTCTTGCCCATATCGCTTTGGTTGGTGGATTTTTAGCCCCTATTCTGACTTCCAGCGGGTCGGGAAATTATGTAGCGTTATTTTCGTTTTATATTTTACTTAACTGTTCCGTATTTGCGATTACTTATTTTAAAAACTGGAACCATCTACATTTAAACGCTTTTTTATTTTCTTCGGCAATTGCTTTTCTTTGGGGCAAAGATAATTATCAGCCCGAAATGTATTATTCCGTCTTACCTTTTATCCTTTTTTACTTTTTATTCTTTAGTTTATTAACGGTTATTAGAGGTAAAAAATCAGGTTATGACAAAATTATTCAGCCAAACTCGCTTATTTTGTTTGGAACTCCGCTACTGAGCTTTTTGTTTTTAGCTTTTGTTGACCCTTCTATGAGATTGGAAGGAGAAACTAACCTTATTCTTGGTTTACCCGCTTTAGCCGTACAAACCCTTTTGATGGGGATCGTTTATGTGTTTATTGCCTTGAGGCTTTGGAGCCAAAGAGGGGCGAATGAAAAGGCTCATTGTGAAACTTTTTTAATTTTCGGATTGCTCTTTTTAAACTTAGCTCCGCTTGTAACGGTTATTAAACTTGATCTAGCCGATTTAAGCCGTATCCTTTGGACAGCTTGTATCCTTGGGCTTGAAGGTTTTGCCTTGCTCTTAACCGGAATAAAGCAAGAGCGTTTGTCTTTACGAGTTTTTGCTCATCTGGCTTTGGTTGCGAGTTGTCTCATGGTCTTTGGAAAATATCTCGGCTATGAATCAATTCCGAATATCGCCTTTTTAAATATTAATTATCTATGTTTATTGGTGTTTTTCGCTGTTCTGTTTGCAAGTTCTTATGCCCTTGATAAAAATCAAGCGAATTTACGCTTTTTTGAAACAAAACTCTCGGGTTTTTATTTTATTTGTTTAAGTGCTTGTTTCTTGTTAAGCGGTTATTTTGAAGGCATATATTGGCAACATACAAACCACTTGGGTTGTTGGGGTAATGACCTTATTATAGTCAGCATTGTTTTTTCAGTATTGGGACTTTTAGCCGGCTTGGCGACTTGGATTGTTTATAAAAAAATCTGGAGACGCGGTTTATATTTACAGCTTCTTCCTTATCTTTTTGCAAGCGTTTTAGCCTTGGCAAATCTTGTACACTTTTCTTTTTATGCAAATTATTGGGGCGAGAAAGATATAGCCGAATTTACCCCGTTTTTTGTCTTCATTGTAATGTTCTTCGGCATTCTTCTTTTTGAATATCTTTATGCGAGTTTACATCGGACTTTTAGCAAATCTCTTGTGCAAAACAACAACGAAGAGACAAATAACTTTTCCGTTTTGGAACAACGTTTGTCTCAGTTGCGTTTGATCATGTTTTTTGTAGCAGTTCCGTCTATTTACCAAGCGTTAATTTATTATATCAGTATAAACACGGAATTGTTGGCGGGTTATCATCTCATAACCTTAACTATAATCTTGCCTGTTTTTTGCTGTCTGATTTTATTAGGTTTAATGCATAAAAAAGAACAGTTTAAAACTTTTGGTTTTTATTTAAAACCCAAATATTGGTTGATTGCGTCCGCTTTTATATTGTTAAGGGCGATTATCCTCTTATATTACAGAGCGTTTTCGCAAGGTTTTGATTTGGCTGAATTTTACTTCCCGCTTATTAACCCGTTTGAACTTTCTATTTTATTGCTTGTATTTGGAATAGCGTTTTGGCTATCTGCCTTTGTTGATATCTATACAAACACCACTGATGCGGAAAGAAAAGAAAGCCCTTTAGTCGCAAGGGCTTCCGGGTTTGCCTTATTGGGCAAGAAATATTTTATACACTATTCATTTTTGGGTCTTGGACTTTTTCTCTTTATCCATGCGACCTTGGCAAGGTCATTGTATTATTTTTCAGGTGGCGAGGTTGCTTGGTATAGAATCTTTTCAAGCATAGAGTATCAGTCTTTACTCTCTGTATTTTGGGGAATGAGCGGACTCTTTGGAATGATTTTGGGCAATCGCCTTAAGATACGTTGGGTTTGGAAGATGAGTGCCGCCTTACTCGCTTTAGACGCCGTTAAACTTTTATTGGTTGACCGCACCAAAACAGACGGAATTTGGGCGATTGTGTCCTTTATTTTAGTTGGGGTTATTTTTATTTCGGCTACCTATTTTGCTCCTTTACCGCCTAAAAAAACGCTAAGTAAAGAAGATAAGCCAAGCGAACCGGATAATGCGGAAAATATAACTAACCTAAACCAAGAACAAAACTCCGGACAAAACCACGAACAAGATTCTGATACAAAACAAGACCTTAATTAACTTATGGGAAATAATAGGAAAGATAGATGATAAAATCAAGATTGGTATTTTTTTCTCTTTTTGTGGCTTGCTTTTTTACCGGGCTTTTATTGTCTGAAACTGCGTTTTCTCAAGAAAGACAATATGTTCAGCGTAAAAGTTCAAAGAAAACACAAGCGGTTCAAACGCAACCTATTCTTACCCCTAACGAGTTTAATGCTAATTTTGAAATTATTTCCGATAAACCAATTGAAGCCGGAACAATTCTTTCCTTTGACCTTGATAAACAAGTTTTATCAGCCGTTGAACGAGAAGACCTCGCTGATTTGGCAGTTTTTAACGCACAGGGACAAGTTGTGCCTTTTGGTGTTTTTGAACCGAAAGTAACTGATGAAACTTCTTTAAGAGAATATAAACTTAAGCTTTTTCCGGTATATAACAGCTATGATACTCGTCAATCAACGGATTTGCGGTTGTTGTATGAATTAAAAAGTGATGGACAATTAGTGCCACGTGTTAACCTTGGTGAACCGGAAACGCAACAAGAACTTGGCGGTTATATTTTGGTTCTGCCGGCTGATAAAGTGGCGTTGAAAAAACTAAAGTTTTTTTGGAAGGGTGATTATACCGGCGAAATCAGCATTGAATCTAGCTCTGACTTACAAAATTGGACAACGTTAAAAAGAAATGTTGTTTTGGCAAGGTTGTCGCAGGGTGATGACCTTTTGGAATTAAACGAACTCGAATTAGACTCTTGGTTAAATTCCAGATATTTACGCATTACTTTTCAGGGAAAAGCCTTCCCGTTAGACGAGGTGCTTGCGACGGTTTCGGCGGTTTATTCCAAAGAACCCGAGCTACATAAAGTGGCTGTTTCTCCGACTTTTTTTGTGGGACCTTTAGAAGAAAATGCTGAGAGAGAAGAAGGTAACGCTTTAGTTTTTGACCTTGGTGGTGTTTTCCCCAATAGTTCTTTTAATGTTAATTTCCCTGATTATGGATTTTTTAAAGGGGTAAAAGTTTATAGACGCAGTAGCCTTGATGAACCTTGGGTTTATGTAATGCGTACTAATTTTTACGCTATTAAAAACAATGGAGTAATTTTAAAAAATCCATCTTATTATACGCGTTATAAAGGAACTTTTTATGATCCTTCAAACTTGCAGGGGTCTGCCCGATACTGGAAGCTCGTGCCAAATTTACCGAGTGAAGTGTTGCCTGATAATACTGAAGTTGAAATAGAATATTTACCTCAAAAAATATACTTTTTAGCACAAGGTTCTGCTCCCTATATTCTGACAGCTGGGAATAAAAAGCTAGAGATTGAACCGAATATAGGCAGTTTGGTAAAAAATCTTGACCCTAATAACTTTCCTTCTGTTTCTCTTGGGAAAATGTTTAATCCTATTAAAGAACCACAAGCGAATCCTATGAAAAAAGAGGAATCACCAATCTGGTATACCTATGCTTTATGGGCTGTGTTGTGTCTGATAGTTGCCGGAATGAGCTATATGGCGTTTTCTTTACTGAGAAAAATGAATAAACCGGAAACGCTTCAGCACGATGAAACTATAGAGACCGATTTGAATAACGAAAAAATAGAACTTAATGATTCTGAGATAAACCCTGATAAAAAACAAGATTGATCGTATAACTGATTGTTTCGATGTTTTTTAAAGGTCTTTATTCTGTGGGGCTTCGGGGGTAAACCCTAGAAACAAAAGGGGAATTTAATTTTCCTGTAAAATGAGAGTTTTTGTACTCCTTTGTGCATGTTTATTGCAGTGAAAAAGAAAACGGGAATTTTTTTCAACAATTTTTAAGGAGTACAATCATGGAAATTCAAAATAACACGGTTAATTCTATTCAAGCTACTTTGGTTAATCACCCCAAAAACATCGAGAATTCTAAGGCAGATGAAAAATTATCCATAGAAACCAAAACCGAAGACAACGTAGCTCTTGGTTTTAATGCCGAAGAAATGAAATCTGCCCACACTTTAAACGAAGAAATAGTGGCTCGTTTGTTGGGTCTTATTTAATCTGTGCTTAAAAAATAGTTTGAATTAAAGTATAAGAGACTATTGTGCAATAGTCTCAGTATGATTTTATACAGGCCTCTTGCCTTTTGTCATGTATTATATTATAGTTAAGATAATATATATTTCTTTAATATATTATCTTTTGTGGCAGTGCTTTCTTAGACCTTTTACTTTTTTTGTAGGGTGCAGTGATGAAATTAGGTTTGCTTGGAAAAGTTTTAATACCTGTTTTAATTGTGATAACCTTTGTTACCGGTATCGGCTTCTATTGGTCTTATAGCGTGTCTAAAAACGCAATAGAAACAATAGTAATGGAAGAATTAGAGGCATTAAATGAATTATTGTCTCGCAATATTGATACTTTTGTAACAGCAGTACAAAGAGATTTAGATAATTTATCACACTTTTCTTTTATTACCGCCGTATTAAATGGCAATGCAAATAGCTTACCTGACCTTCAAAGATTGATTGAAAGATTTGTTACTGATTTTGTATATGCGGAAACAGTAGTCGTTGTAGATGATAAAGGCGTTGTTATTTCTAGCACCGATAAAAAAATACTTGGGCAAAGCCTCGCTAGTCGTGGTTATATTCAAACTGCCTTAAGGGGAACTGTTAGTGTTTCCGAAGTGTTTACTTCAAGTGCCAGTGGCAATACCGTATTTTGTATTGCTGTTCCCGTTGAAGTTAATGGGCGTACGGCGGGGGCTATTTTCGCTGCTGTTCCCGCTCATGTTTTTTCTGATGAAATGATTAAAAATGTGCATGTTGGTCAAGAAGGCTATCCTTTCATTGCTTCACAAAATGGAATTTTTTTAGCTCACCCGGTCGCCGAAAATATTGGAAAAGTCAATATTAACGATTTTGATTGGGGAAAAAAAGCAATGCAAATGAACGAGGGCAGTCTTAGCTATACATGGGAAAATGTTGATAAGGTTGTTACCATTCTTTTAAATAAAAAAACAGGTTGGCGTACTTTTTTCTCGATTGATAAAAATTATTTTGCGGAAAAAATAGCACCGGCAGTTAAATCTAGCGTTTTAGCCATGATCTTTGTATTATTTGTATTAAGTGTTGCAATGTTTTTATTATTGCGTTTTTATGTTTCTAGACCTCTTGGTTCGCTTGCTTTTGCTGCAAGACAAGTTGCAGGCGGAGACATAAATCTTAATCTTGATAAAATACAACAAGAGTTTGTCAATAAAGGTGAAATAACAGAAACTTACTCAAGTATAAAAGCCATGTTAAACTCGTTAAGAGAAAATATTGCTCTTGCTAATCAAAAAACCAACGATGCCGCACAGCAAACAGAACTGGCAAAACAAGCTACGGCTGAGGCAGAAAAAGCAAAAGAACTGGCAGAAAAAGCCAAGAGCGACGGAATGCGCTCCGCAGCTATGCAGCTTGAAGAGTCTATATCCGTTATTTCTTCTGCGGTTGATCGCCTTTCAACCCAAATAGCTACGTCTCAACACGGAGCGGAAGATCAATCTGCTCGAGTAAGTGAGGCGGCAACTGCGATGGAAGAAATGAACAGTACTGTAATGGAAGTTGCCAAAAACGCTTCCGCTACGTCTCAAGTTTCAAGCAATACACGAGAAAAAGCCGAAGAGGGCGTTCATATTGTTCAAAAAGTTGTTGAGAGCATTCGTAATGTTCAAAAACAATCAGTATCGTTAAAAGAAGATATGAATGTTTTATCAAACCACGCACAATCGATTAACCAGATTATGGGCGTAATTTCCGATATTGCCGACCAAACTAACCTGCTTGCGTTAAATGCAGCTATCGAAGCCGCAAGAGCGGGAGAAGCCGGACGAGGATTTGCGGTTGTTGCCGACGAAGTGCGTAAACTTGCCGAAAAAACAATGTCTTCTACCTCTGATGTTGGCAATGCTATAAAGAGTATTCAAGAGTCAGCGGTGAAAAATATGAAACAGGTTGATTTAACTGTTCAAACTATAGAAACAACCACCTCTCTTGCCGATTCCTCAGGTTCGGTATTGCAAGATATTCTTGGCATGGCAGATTCTACCGCCCTACAGGTGAGTTCTATTGCGACGGCAAGCGAAGAGCAATCTTCAAGTAGCGAAGAAATTAATCGCTCTATTACTCATGTCAGCGAAATAGCGTCTCAAACCTCACATACCATGAACGAAGCCGCTGATTCTATCGCTAGCTTGGCAACACAGGCTCAACACCTTCAAGAGCTTGTAAGGCATATGAAAAACAGCTAATCAACTATAAGTAATTGTTAAGAATATTCCAAACTGACTCGGGGCTGATTAATTTCATACAA